>JBKHFN010000019.1:0-12759 GCA_046540195.1 Salinarchaeum sp. | reverse complement strand
TGCCGTACCCCTATTCAACACAGCACTGTGAACTACTATGCGATTCTGATGTGCGAACGAGAGCTTCGCTCTCGTTAACGCCTGTGGAGACTTCGCTTCCTACGGGAACCACGGTGGTTCCTGCACAGCGCGTCGTGGAAACAGGAAGCCCCCGCCTCAAGGAGCCGCCGACGGCGGCGAGTAGGCAGGGGTAGTTCACGGCGGCGTTCGCCGCAGAATAGTCACTCGAGATTGATACTCGCTGAGTCCTCCCGGCGCTCGAAGCTGACCTCAAGGATACCGTTGTTGAACGTCGCCTCCGCAGTGTGCTCGTCGACCCGGGTGGGCAGGTCGATCCGCTCGTTGAAGCGCTGTCGGTCTGTGTCGGCGGCGATAGTGAGGACCGTTCCATCACACCGCAGGTCGAGAGCCTCCCGATCAACACTCGGGATGTCAGCAATGACGCGCACCTCCGCGTCGGTCTCCTGGACGCTCACGTGCACATCGCGTCCGGCGTTCGGATCGGCCGCCGCATTGCTTGTGTTGGCGTGTGAGACATCCATCTCGCCGGCGCCCATCATCTCATCCATTAGCCGCTCAAGCTCGTCGAAGAGGTCATCAAACGGGTCATCCCGACCGTCGCGTGGCATGTATTTTGATACGTCCGGAACGACAAAAAGGGTGTTGGCAGGTGGGGTCCATTTGGACGGCCACAGGCCCGAACGTCTATTTGCGTGTCGCCACAAGGAGGCATATGGCCGACTCGCAAGCACAGGCCGACACCGTCGCCGGACAGGGGCCAGTCGAGATCGATCCCGAGCTGGCCCGCCATATCGAGAACAAACGTGACGAACTCCTCGAGAAGTTCGAGATCCCCGACGGCTTCCCCCCAGAGGTCATGGAGGAGGCCGAGCGTCGCACCGAGGATGTCGAGGCCGAGATCGCCCAGGAGGTCGACGAGCGACGAGATCTCCGGTCGATGACGACCTGGACGACTGATCCGATCGACGCACAGGACTTCGATGACGCGCTCTCGATCGAGGAGTACGACGACGAGTACGTCCTCTGGGTCCACATCGCCGATGTCAGCCACTACGTGACCCCCGACACGGCAATGTGGGACGTGGCCGTCGAGCGCTCGAATACGGTCTATCTGCCGGGATACACCATCCACATGCTGCCGCCGATTCTCGCGGAGACGGTCTGCTCGCTGGTGCCCAACGAAGACCGACTCGCACACACCGTCGAGATGCACCTCGACAAGGATGATCTCTCGTACGAAACGATTGAGATCTACAAGTCCGTTGTCCGCAGCGACGCCCGACTGACCTATACCCAGTGTGAGGACATCCTCGATGAGCCCGACGCGATCGACCGCCACTTCGATGACGTGCCAGAGGATCTTCCAGCGAAGATCCAGACCGTCTGGGGGCTGACCGACCGGATGCACGAACAGCGCAAGGCCGACGGCTCGCTCGTGTTGAATCCCCGGCGTGACCGCGCCCACACCATTATCGAGGAGTCGATGCTCAAGGCAAACAAAGCCGTCACCCACGAACTGATGTGGGACCGAGGGGTCGAAGCAATGTACCGCGTTCACCCCCAGCCATCGCCCGACGAGTGGTCCGATGCGCTCCGGGAGATCCAGGAACTCGATGGCGTATCCGTTCCCGCCGACAAGTGGGACGAACCGCGCAAGGCCGTCAACGCCACCCTTGAGGAGGCTCCCGAGCGCCAGCTTGGAAAGATCCAGTGGGCGGTGATGAAGGTCATGCCCCGGGCGAAGTACATGAACGATCCCTTCTCGGGGCATCACGCGCTGAACTTCGAGATCTACGGGCACTTCACGAGTCCCATCCGACGGCTCTCCGATCTGATCAACCACTGGATCGTCGCCACCAACGACGTGCCCGAGGACCTTGTCGCGCTGTGTGATCGGGCCTCCGAGAAACAGCAGGCCGCCGAACAGTGCGAACGCGAGTATCGCGATTTCCTTGAGGAGGTTGGCCTCGACCCCAACGCCGTCGAGAACCGCGGGCTTGAGATCGTTGAGGACTGATCTGGCGGGCGACTTATTTCCGCGGGCGTCACAGCGACTGGCATGACAGAGAATGACCTTCCGGCTGACGCGCGCGAGCGGTACGCCCGCCACCTCGCCCTCAATGAGGTGGGTGTCGCTGGCCAGCGCGCACTGCTTGAGGCGTCCGTTCTCGTCGTTGGGGCCGGTGGACTGGGATCGCCGGTGATCCAGTACCTGACGGCAATGGGGGTCGGCCAGATTGGGATCGTCGATGACGATGTCGTTGAGCGGTCAAACCTCAATCGGCAGGTCATCCACGGCGAGACCGACCTCGGCCGGCCGAAGGTCGCGAGTGCGGCCGACTTCGTCACCGATTACAATCCTGATGTAACTGTTGAACCCCGGCAGCTCCGCTTTGTGCCGGATAATGCCGCTGACCTCCTTGACGCGTACGATCTGGTGGTTGATGCCAGCGACAACCTTCCGACACGATATCTGATCAATGACGCGTGTACGCTCGCCGGTGTTCCCTTCGTCCACGCCGCTGTCTATCGCTTTGAGGGACATGTCACAACATTCACTGGTGATTGCCCCTGCTATCGGTGTCTGTTTCCGACGGCCCCTCCGCCGGCTGACCGCCCAGACTGTGCAGTCGACGGTCTCCTCGGCGTCCTCCCTGGAACGCTCGGGTCGCTTGAGGCAACTGAGGCGATCAAACTCCTCGTTGGTGCTGGTGAGGTGCTTGATGGTCGATTGCTCCATTACGACGCCCTCGCAATGGAGACAGAGGCCGTGCCGTTCAAAGCGGACCCGGAGTGTCCAATCTGCGGACCCGAGCCGGTGATTGAGGATGTCACCGCGGTTCGTTATGAGGGCGACTGCCGGCTCCCAGGCGAGTGAGTCCGATGATGCACAAGCGTTTTTGGCCGCCTCCGCGGAGCATCAGGCGATGACGACCTACACGGCCACGGTCACCGTGCGGCTCAAATCCGGGGTCCTCGATCCCGAGGCCGAGACCACCCGTCGGGCGCTCGAACGGCTCGGATTCGATGTCGAGGGGTTGCGCTCGGCCGATCAGTACGAACTTGATGTGCCGGCTGACTCGGCGGAGGCGGCCCGCGAACGGGTTGAGGAAATGGCCGAGCGGTTGCTCGCCAACCCGACGATCCACGACTACGATGTCGTTCTGCAGGAGGGCTGAGTCGGATGACCGTCGCAATCGTCCGGTTCGGCGGCTCGAACTGCGATCGGGACGTTCACCAGGCGCTCGCCTCGCTCGATATCGGCGCCGAAATTGTCTGGCACCGTGACGGCCTGCCGGCCGACCTCGATGGTATTATTCTCCCCGGTGGTTTTTCCTACGGCGATTACCTCCGGGCCGGCGCGATGGCAGCCAACGCGCCCGTGATGGATGCGGTCATCGAGGCGGCGGCCGATGGCGTGCCGCTGTTGGGCATCTGCAACGGTGCCCAGATCGGCGCTGAGGCCGGTCTCGTCGCCGGAGCCTTTACCGTTAACGACACGACGCGGTTCCGGTGTGATCATGTCCACGTCCGGGTCGAAAACGCCGACACACCGTTTACGCGGGCCTACGAGGAGGGCGAGGTCCTTGAGTTACCGATTGCCCACGGCGAGGGGCGCTTTGAGGTTGCCGACGAGACGCTCGCCGAGTTACGGGCGGAGAATCGCATCCTGTTTCGGTACTGCGAGCCTGATGGAACCGTTTCGGCGGCGGCCAACCCCAACGGCTCAAAGGACAACGTTGCCGGACTGCTCGGCACTCGTGACACTACTGCGGTCGTGATGCCCCATCCCGAGCGTGCCAGTCTGCCGGATCTGGGACTGACTGACGGTCGCGGCGTTCTTACCGGCTTCCGCACCTAAGTCATTTGGCGAGCGGCTGGCTGTACCCGTGTTCGCGCTCGCAGACGGCCTCCCAGGTCTGCTGGCACGTACAGTCAACCTGCTCGAAGACCGACGGATCCCCGCGCAATGAAAAGTCCTCGATGGCACGCTCGACACGCTCGTCACAGTCGCCGCAGTTGTGTGGTCCACGATCCGATCCGGCGCCAACCGGATCCGAGGTGACGATGGCGTCAACGTCGGCTGTTGCTTTGAGCACCGCGACGACCGACCACAGCCACGGTGGCCGGTAGCCGCCGTGGAAGTACTGTTCGTCGACCATCGTGTACCGCTGGACGTTGGTCGGATTCATCGACACCGTATGACAGGCGTCGATGGTACCACAGGCCCGAACCGACTCAACCATATCGTCGATAGCCTCCTGCTCGGTGAGAAACGGCGGCTTCAACAGCAGGTAAGCCTTGACGCCTGCGCCGACCGCTGTGGCTGTTTCGCACGCACGCTCGAAGTCTGCAAAGCTGAAGAGCTTGTTCACGCAGTCCCGGCGGATGCGGTCGTCGGCCGTCTCAAGGCCGATTGCGATATCAACGTCAATCGCCTGGGAGACAAATGGTTCGAGCCGGTCCGCGTCGACGAATTGCGGAAGTGACTCAAGAACAAGTCGCTCGCGGTCGCTCAGCCGCTGGGCGAGGTGCTCGCGGAAGTCAGGGGTGAGTTCGCGGTCGTCAAGTGCGGAGCCGGAGGTGTAGATCTTCACCATCGGCGCACGCTGATGGGCCTCCTCGGCTTCGTAGGCCAGTGCCTGTTCGAGTTGGGTATCAAGATCGGCCTCGGTGACCGTCTCGGTTGCCTCTGCGACGTAGCCGCACATTGTACAGCCGCCCTCGTCGGCCCACCGGCAGCCACCGGTGTTGAGGATAATCGTAAGGCTTCGCATGACGCCCTCGGGTGTGCGGTCGCGGTCCAGCCAGACCCGTGTAGGCTCGTCCGGTGGCCCGGCGGTGTCGGCCTCGGCGCGCAGACGGGACATTGCCCGGTTGTGGGCAGCCGTTCCCTGCCCCAGCGCGTAGGTCTCCGGTTCGCTCATGTTCACCCGGTGAGGGGCCAAGGCGTATAGCCGTTGGTACTCGCCGGTGAGCACGCTGACTTTGTGTGTTGACGCCCGAGCACCTGCATGGATAACGCGGCACTCGCCCGCCGGTGTCTCATGGCGGGAATCGACGCGGCCCGTCCCGGGCCCGTGCTTGCCGACCGCGTGCGGGTTGACAATGGTATCCTCCGGATCACCCCGGTTGACGGCGACGCCCACACAGTTGATCTGACCACTCACGACCGGGTAATCGTTGTTGGTGGGGGCAACGCAGCCGGACGGGTAGCCGCCAATCTAGAGGCCCTGCTGGGTGATTATCTTGATAGCGGCGTCGTCGTGACCGACACGCCGGCCGGGACCGACCGAATTCGTGAGGTCCGCGGTGCCCATCCGGTCCCCTCGGAGGCCGGACAACGCGGCGCCCGGGCGGTCCGTGAGCGCGCAATGACAGCGGGGCCGGACGATCTCGTGATCGGCGTGCTCACCGGTGGCGGGAGCGCCCTCTTGCCGGCGCCCGCGGGCGACCTCTCGCTGGCGGACCTCCAGACGATCACCGAGCGGCTGGTGACTGCGGGCGTTCCAATCAAGGCGCTCAACGCCGTTCGTAAGCACTGCTCGGCGATCAAGGGGGGACGCCTTGCACAGGATGCGGCCCCGGCGACAACCGTTGGAATCGTCTTCAGTGACGTGATTGGCGATCCCCCAGCGATTATCGCAAGCGGGCCGTTGAGCCCCGATCCGACCACCTACGAGGAGGCTCTTGCCGTGCTTGAACGCCACGGGGTTGACGCGCCGGCCGTCCGGGATCATCTTGAGGCCGGCATTGCGGGCGCCCATCCGGAGACGCCGACGACAGTCGACACCACGGTGTTGATTGTGGCCACCAACGACACCGCCGTCTCGGCGGCGGCCGAGGCTGTCCGCGAGCAGGGTGCCACCCCGACGGTCCTCTCGACCGAGATCGCCGGGCCGGCAGCGACGGCGGGACGGACCCACGCCGCCATCGCGGCCGAGTGTGCGCGTACAGGTCGACCGACAGCGCCGCCGACGGTGCTGCTTTCGGGCGGCGAGACGACCGTCGCAGCCACAACCGGCGGTACCGGTGGGCCGAACCAGGAATTCGTCGTGGCGGCGGCCGAGGTCCTAGCGGCCCGTGACCTCGATGCGTCGGTGGTCGTCGCGGCGGCCGATACCGATGGGATCGACGGACCAACAGAGGCGGCTGGCGGGATCCTCGCGCCTGACACGCTTGATCAGTCGGCGGCCAAGGCGGCCCTTGACGCACACGATGTGACGCCGCTGTTGGGCGATTACGACGCACTGTTCGCGCCTGTGCCGACCGGAACGAACGTCAACGATCTCCGGGTGATCGTGATTGGTGACTAGCGCTCCTTGACGTGGCGGACTTCGACGGCCACGCCGCGCGTGCTCTCGACCATCTCCGGGCCGGCCATCGCGGTCCGCCCGATACCGAAGGCACGCGGCCCCTTGATGACGACCTCGTCACCCGGGCGGATGGCCTCGTCCGCGTCCGTCACACCCGGTGCGAGGACACTCCCGTGGGGGACGAACGCGTCGATTTCGACCCGCGCGGTGGAAACGTCGCTGTCGACCCAGCGGCGAGCCCCAGCGAGTGTGAACGCGAGCGTGCCATAAGATTCGACGATTGCGGCGAGTTGCTCACCCGAGCTGTCGGTCACCCGGAGACTGGGGTACCGCCCCTCAACGGCGATGTCCTCGAAGACGGCGTCGCCCGCCCCCGGTCCAATCATGTAGTCGGCGATCGCCCGGACGATGGCCTTCCGGCGGACGCTTCGGGGGTACTGAAGTTCGCCGTCGAGGGCCGCCTCAAGCGCGGCCAGCGAGTCCTCGTCGGTCGGGTGATCGACGACGGTGTAGGTGACCTCGCGGTCGGTTGCCCGCTCGATCAGCGGCCGATACTCCGAGGGGACGTGAGCGATGATCCGCGGATAGTCGGCGTTTGCGAGGTAGGTCTCAAGCACCTCGGCGACAACGGCAATCTCGGGTTCGGTCCACTCGCCGGTGACGACGGCGTCGTAGTGCTGGGCGGGGTAGGTCAACTCAAGTTCGTCGGGGACGACCCCGAGTGGGCTGGTCAGCGAGACAATGTGGCCGCGGTAGTCGATGGCGTCGCGAAAGTGGCTGTGGCTGCGGGAGTCGCTGTAGGGCTTGTGCGCCGAACACGGGAGAAGCACGAGCGGGTAGCTGTCGAGACGCGCGCGGTAGCGCTCTTGGACACGGGTTGCGAACCGACGGACTGCGACACGATCCAACGTCTCGGCGCTGGCGGCGGTCAACTCCGCCCGGCGAATCAGCGGCGTCCGGGCCTCAAGATAGTCGTACTCCTGGTCAAGCCGGCGCATGACGGCGGTGTGCCACTGTTCGTGTCGAGCCTGTCCCTCGATGTAATCGCGTAGTCGGCCCTGGCGGATGCGCGATCGGACGTCCGCGACGGTCGCCGCGAGGACGGCGCGGTTGTGTTCGACACAGGCCTCGCGATCGAACTCGGCGGGCGGGCGTTGGCAGGCCGGACACGGACAGGGCAGCGCGTCAAGAGCGTCAATCGGCGTGGCCCCCTCGCGGGTGAGATACTGGCCTTGGGTGCCGGCAACAACGGCGGCGTCGGTATCGAACAGGTCGACACCGGCGTACGCCAGGATCGGCACGTTCCCGGGAGTGGCAACGCCCGGCAGGTACAACGCGGTGTCGGCCGGGATGGCCCGCCGGACGGTCGTGATGGCCTCAACGAACGCGCGGGCGTGGCCGACGATCCCGTTCGCGGTTGAGAGCACGTACGCGTCGGTGCCCTTGTCGGCGGCTGTTTCGGGGGTGATGACGGCCGCCGTCGGGGCGTCGAGAGCGGGAATCGCGGGATCGAAGGCGTCTTGCACGTCTGTCGGAGTGCCGCTGGGGAACGCCCGGTGGGGTAAGACGGTCAGCCGGTCAGGATCGCCCTCGGGCACCGTCCGCTTCTCGCTCCAGAGACTGCCGGCGTCCGCGATCACGTCATCGACGAGCGCCGGCGTCAACAGCGGCGACTCAAGCCGCAGTTGGCCACACCGGGCGGCCCCGTCATGCTCGGTGACCTCAAAGAACTCGGTCATCGTTCGTGGTCGAACGCGCCGTCGCCGAGGAATGAGGTTATCGATCGGCCTGCAGATCGTGGGTATCGACGTCCGCCGGAAGCCTATCAAGAACGGACGCAGCCCAGCCGTCGTGGGCGACGGTGATGGCCGCCTCGGGGTTGGCATCGGCGAGGTGACGGACGCCCTCAATGGCCTGCTCGCGGGCCCGGCGATCGATCCGGTCAGGCAACTCGGCGTTGAGTGGATAGGTCTCCGCAAGCTCCGGTGGCACCGGCCCGAACGGTGGGCGAAGTGACCAGCAGGTCTCATAGCCTTCGTGGGAGTCGCCCTGGGTGAGCAACACGGTATCGCCGACGTTGAGCCGTTTAAGCCGCTGGTGGTGTCGGTAGACCTCCGGACGGTCGGCGCTCTCGGTGGAGGTGTAAAACAGCGGGGCCTTCGAGACGGGGTCGTGAGCCTCAAGAAACTCGACGTGCGAAAGGAGCGTCCGATACCCCGAGAGCATCGCTGGGTGAGCTCGGGCGCGCGATTCAACCAGTTCAAGCAGCCGGCCGGCCCGGATGGCCTGTTTCACGCGTCGGAGCTCGGCGTAACTCACATGCAGGTTGTGTCGGGCGAGAGCCTCTTCCCGGGCGTCGGCATCGAGTTTTTGCAGCGTCGCTGGCGTATGGCGCGTACAGACCGGACAGGCACAGGGGAGATATGCAAGATCTTCAAGCTGGCGGGTACCCTCGACGGTGAGATAGCGGTCCTCGCGGGCGTACAGTGCGTACGCGGCGGAGTCAAAGAGGTCACACCCCATGGCGGCCGCGAGGGCGAACATCATGGGGTGACCGGCGCCGAAGAGGTGCACCGGCCCAGCGGGGCCAAGCCCGCGTTTGGCGGCGATGACGAGATCAACGATGTCGGCGAAGCGGTAGTCTCGCAACAGCGGGACCATCGCGCCAATCGGGAAGACATCAAGGCCGGTGTCGGCGGCGTGTGCGCCGGCGCGTTCGCGTAGCGCCGGAAACGTTGCGCCCTGGATCGGGGCGGTCACGAGCATGTCGCCAGTGTCGAGGCGGCCCGCTGTCGCCAGCCGCTCGTGGGTGGTCGCGAGGTCGGTTTCGGCCTGCTCGCGCTCGACATCGGGCGGTGTCGGCACGTCAACGGGCGTGCCGATGTCGGCACCGATGGCGTCCTGAAAGGCAAGTATCTCCTCGGTGTTCACGTCGATATCACCGTACTCCGCGAGCTGGAAGGCCCCTGAGTCGGTCATAATTGGTCCTGGAAATCCAAGCAGATCGTGGAGTCCCTGCTCGCGGGCCTGCTGGCGGAGGGTGTCGTCTTCGTGGATAATGTAGGCATTGGTGATAATGATCTGCGCGTCGAACGCCGAAGCCAGCGTGGCCGGCGCGAGCGTGTCGAAGTTCGGATTGACGACCGGAAGCAATGCGGGTGTCTCGACGGTCGTCTCGTTGCGGGGAACGGTGAGTTCGCCGATCCGTCCGGCGGCGTCACTCGCATGCACCTCGAAACAGGCGTCCATTGTCTCGTGTCAACCCGGAGGAGGCGCCTAAGGGCTTCGTTCGGTCAGCAGGTAGTAGCTTATCCCGAGGACGGCCCGCCCATCGCGGATGTCGCCGTCGCGGACGGCCTCGATGAACGCCTCGACGTTAGTCTCGGTAGCGCGGATGGTCTCGTCGTGATCGAGATCCTGATCGGCACTCGGGGTGCATCCATGAGCGACGTAGAAGTGATGCTCCGAATCGGCGACGCCGTTGGCCGGTTCGACGGTCACGAGCGGCTCAACCGTGTCGGCCTCATAGCCGGTTTCCTCGCGCAACTCCCGGCGAGCGGCGTCCGCAAGCGGCTCGTCGACCTCGACGGTGCCCGCGGGCAGTCCACGGTTAATCCGCTCGACAGGTTCGCGCCACTCCTCGATGAGGACAAGCGTCTCCTCGTTGACAAACGGAAGAATGACGACCGCAGGCGGTTCAGAGAGGTAATCGAAGTCGGTCTCGGTCCCGTCAGGAAGACGGACCTGCTCGGTGATGATCTCAAAGCCCGGACAGACATAGGTGGTTTCGCTCGTGATAGGCTCCCACGCCAGGTCTGGATCGTCCATACTGAATCTGTCGCCCGCTGGCGGTATAGACGTCGCGACTGCTCACTCCGTGAGCGGCTCGACGAGTCGGTCGTGCCCCTCGAAGAGCTCCTCGATTTCTGATCGGAGGTCATCGGCAGTTGCACAGAGTTCTTCGAAACGCTCGTCGCCTTCGAGTACCCACTCGGGCTCCTCTTCGCGGAGCACCTCAATCTGGGACCGGACCTGCTGGTAGCGTCGAACCTGCTGCTCGTAGGTTCGTCCATCCGCCTGTTCGGCGATGGTCTCGAGAAGCTCCTCGGTTCCGACGGGTTTGGTGAGATACGACTCGAAGGGCAGCCCGGCGATGTCGAGATCTGGATCGACGGCAGTGACCATCACGACCCGCGAGTCGATGCCCTGCTCGCGAATCTCTTCGAGCACTTCGTCCCCGTGGAGTTTCGGAAGCCGCCGGTCGAGAATGACAACATCGGTCGTCTCATCGATGACCGAGAGTGCCTCCTCGCCGTCGGTTGCAGTTTCAACGGCGTATTGATCGCGGAGTGCCTCTGCGTAGAGTTTGGCGAGTTCGCGTTCATCCTCAACGACGACAACAGCCTGTTCCCCCCCAGTTGTCTCATCGTCCATATTACATAACTCGAAGGCCGGGCATCTTAGTTCTCCCGGCGCTCCGTCGACAGGCTGGCGTTGATCCACTCCTGTACGTCGTCGGCGCCAATGAACCCCTCCGCGCGGCGATCAACGGGCTCGCCATCGGCAAAAAGCACGAGCAGTGGAACGCTCCGAACGTCGAAGCGATCAATCAGCGGCGGGTCGTCCCGTGGATTGATCGTTCCGACTGAGACGGTCTCGCTGCGGGCCAGGACACCGAGGACGGGCTCCATGCTCTGGCAGATGCTACAACCCTCGGTGTAGAATTCAACGAGGGCGTGGTCGTGTGTCTCGACAAACTCGTCAAGCGCATCAGCATCTGCTAGTGTGGTCACGCGAGCGGACACACTTACATGGAGGGTGTCCGCACCATTGAACGTTCCGTCTACCCGCGCATCCGGCGGTGACAGCGGGCTCGCATTACAACCAGTCCAACGGCGAGCATGCCCACACCGACGGCCCTGACGCGATCCTTGGCAGTTGCCCGTGGCGTAAACTCGACGGCAAGAACACGGTCATAGCCCCACCGCGTCAGCGCCAATAGCCGCCCCGGGACTGCCAGGTGGAGGGCTCCGGCGACGATGAGTCCGAGACCGATCAGCCAGTCCGGCAGTCGGAGTGTGTCCATATCAGGGAGAGACGGCCCCGGGTAGAAAGCGGTTCTGGGCGGGGCAAACGTTAATCCTGTTGGACCACATAGGAAATAATACCATGATGGCCCCGACACACGCGGTCGCCGGTGCCGCGATTGCCCTCCCGTTGCTCGCTATTTCGCCGGAGTTGGCACTTGTCGGTGGGCTTGCCGGCCTGCTCGGCGGCATTGTGCCGGATCTCGACCTGTACGCCGGCCATCGGCGCACGCTACACTTTCCGGTCTACGGCTCGGCGCTTGCGCTGGTGGCGCTGGCCATCGCCGCTGTTGTCCCCAGCGTGCTCACCGTCGCGGTGGCGTGGTTCCTCCTGGCGGGGGCGGTTCACTCCGCCAGCGACGTGATCGGCGGTGGCCTTGAGTTGCGCCCCTGGGAGGGGACCTCCTCACGGGCGGTGTACGATCACTACCGCGAGCGGTGGCTCCCGCCCAAGCGGCTGATCCGGTACGACGGTGCCCCCGAGGACTTCGCGGTGGCGTCGCTCATCGGCGCGGGTGTCATCGCCGGATTCGGCCCAGGATCGCTTCTGGGGTGGTTGACCGGCGGGCTGCTCGCTGCCGGACTGCTCTACACGCTCGTTCGCAAGCGGCTGCCGGAAATGGCCGACTGGATTGCCCCGCGGCTGCCGCCGGTGCTCCGGTCGTATCTGCCCGAGCGGTATCACTGATTCTCGGTCACCCAGGCGTCCGTGGTCGCTGGGCCATGCGTTAGGTGGCTTCGCGTTCGCTCCGACACGACGGCGGACGCCTACGGTTGATCGAGAAGCTGCTTTCGGAGACGGTCAGCGAACGCGCTGAGGTAGACCTGTCCTCCGAGACCAACAACAAGTGCGCCGACGATGTTGAACGTGAGGTCGGTGATGGTGTCCTCAAGGCCATACTGTGCCAGCGGCATCGTCACCTGCGTCCGGCGGGCGATCTCGTCGAGTGCGAACTCGAAGAGCTCCCAGAGGACGCCGAGTGCGAGGACGAAGATCACGAGATAGACCGTCAGCACCCGCTGTGGGAGATCGATGCGCTCGGAGTGCAGATCGAGCACCCGCACGACGACGTAGCCGGTGGCGGCGACGAGAGAGGCCGAAAGGACGTGTGTGAGGCTGTCCCACCAGCCGACCTGTCGGTATAGCCCAGAGGTGCCAAGGGCGTGCAAGCAGACGGCAGCGGTGATCCATAGCGTGAGTCCTGGCGCGAGAACCACCCGCCAGTTCGCCCGGAGCAGGGCCGGTAACAGGGTCACGAGAAACCCGATGGTCGCGTTCGTGATACATAGTGCGAGCGCATACCCGCGTCTTTAGGCGCGGGTCAAGCGGACAA
>JBKHFN010000018.1:0-12834 GCA_046540195.1 Salinarchaeum sp. | reverse complement strand
CATCAGGACAGGCGCGTCGGGATACTCCGTGAGTGGGCCGACGCGGTCGGTCAACTGGTCGCCAAGAACGAACACAGCGTCGACGTCGTCATCGGACATACCCGAACCAGCGGCGGAAGCTACAAGGCCTTTGTCACCGCGCTCGGGCGTACCCGCAGTTCAGAGATCACCGGGACAGCGGAGGGTGTCGGAAGAGGGCGTCGGCGATAACGAGAAAACCAACAAGCGAGGCGGCAGCGAGAGCAACGGTCGACGACACGCCGGTTATCCACCCGATCAAGCCGGCAAGCGCGAAGACAAGCGGAATGGCTCCGAGATGAATATCGTATCGCGTCGGAGACGCGAATGTTGTCGATTGCGGGTCGGTACCGGCGAAGGATCGTTCGCTACTGGCCATAGCCGATTTACCCCCATCACGTATTTGTTATGCACACCAGTACTTAAATTTAATCCTGATCACCCTCGACAATCACCTCTCGTGGTGTTTTCATGGTTATTGAGTAGCGGTCGATATACTCCACGAATAATATCGATAACGTATGGATCGATCCGAGGTCAGGCGCGGAGTTCCTCAAGACGCTGGCGACCCGGTGCGACGAGTTCATCGAGGTATCGACTTAGTGCTGACTTCGCGTCTGCTGGGTGGAGTTCACCGGTATCGAGGGCCGTCGCCAACGCCTCGTAGGTCTCGTAGGTCACGTTTCCGCCGTACTCATCAGGACGCTCGACCGTGACAGCCTCAAAGCGCGGGAAGATGTGGTATTGGAACAACTCGAGGACTGGGTTTTCCCGCTCGCGGCCCTCTTCGTCGGGGTCGGGGTCACGCGTTGGGGGGCAGAACGCCGACTGGACAACGTCGTCGATTCGCTCGGTCGAGTCTTCCATCGAGATGGTCACGCCGGAGCTGGCCGACATCTTGCCAACGCCGGTTGTAAGGTCGGCAAGAATCGGGGTGTGAATGCACGGTCGGGCGTGGTAGCCGAGTTCCGGGAGCCCCTCGCGGGCCAGCATATGGACTTTTCGCTGGTCAAGGCCGCCGACGGCCAGGTCGACATCGAGATACTCGATGTCAAGCGTCTGCATCAGAGGATAAAGAACATGCGAGACCGATACGGTCTCGCCACTTTGGAGCTCTGCCATCGCCCGCTGGGCGCGGTTGAGCGACGTCGCAACGGACAGTTCCTCCAGGTCAAGGACGTACTCCTCGTCGAACTGAAACGACGAGCCGTAGACGAACTCGACCGCCTCAGGATCAAGCCCGTAGGCGATAAACTGCTCGCGCATCCGCTCGGCGGTCGCCTGGATCCCCTCGAAGGTCCCTTTCCCGTTGAGATACGCGTGTACGTCCGCCAGTAACACGACAATCTCGAATCCGGCCTCCTGGAGGTCAATCAGCTTGTTCGCCGTTAAGAGGTGTCCCAGATGGAGTACGCCGGAGGGTTCATATCCCACGTACGCCCGCTTACCAGCCGGCGCTTCCGCGAGTGTCCGCACCTCCTCATCGGTCACCGCTTCAACGGTGTTCCGCGTGATCAGCTCGTAGGCGTCCATACCGTGTGGCTGGGAACTCCGGGGCTTAGTGTCGTCGGTCCGAACGCTCAAGCCTACGGCGATCAAACCCGGTATATGCACACGCGGCGAGCGGTGCTCCGCGCGCTTGCGACGGAGCCGCACTCCGGACCGGCTCTCGCCGAGCGTCTCGACGTGTCGCGCGCAGCCGTCTGGAAGCACATTGAGGCCTTTCGAGACAGCGGCTTCGAAATCGAGAGTACGGATGAGGGCTACACACTCGAACGCATTCCCGAGTACGGCGGTGACGCCGTTGCGCTGGGACTCGATGCGCCCTTCGAGATCCGATACCACGACGCCGTCAAGAGCACGAATGCTCGCGCCCGGGAGCTCGCAGCGGCGGGCGAGCGCGATACCGTTGTGCTCGCTGACCGACAGACGGGCGGACGCGGACGACTCGACCGGGAGTGGAACTCACCGAGTGGAGGCATCTGGGCGTCACTCCTCCTTCGGCCGACAATCCCGCCGGCGGACGTGCCGGGTTACACGTTGGCGGCGGCCGTGGCGATTGTCGATGCACTTGATGAGGTTGACGCGCGCATCAAGTGGCCTAACGACGTGCTTGTCGGGGATGATGAACAGAAACTCGCCGGGATTCTGACGGAAATGGAGGGAGAAGCCGACCGGGTCTCCTGGGTGATCATCGGCACGGGAATCAACGCCAATATCCCCGAGGATCGTCTGCCGACCGAAGCGACATCGCTCCAGGCCCAATGCGGTCCTGTCGACCGACGGGCCGTGACACAGCGGGTACTCGAACGGTTTGACGCCCTTCGGACGGCCTCCGTAGAGATGATTCTCCAGGCCTGGCGCGAACGCGCAACGACACTCGGCAAGGTCGTCCGGGTGGAGACCCCCAACGATACGGTCACCGGAACAGCCGTCGATATCGAGCCGCCGGGAACGCTCGTGCTTGAGACCGACGCCGGCCGTCGGCGAGTTACGGCCGGGGATTGTGAACACCTCCGACCGGCGTAGCACCGGAGACACAATCCCTATTGGCCGGTCGAACCACGTGATGAGTATGTTCACCGGGATCGTCGAAGGGACCGGACGGATCGTCGAACGCAACGCGACAGCCGAAGGACTGCGACTGCGAATCGAGTCGGATATTCTTGAGGACCTCTCGTCCGGACAGAGTATCGCCATCTCAGGCGTCTGCCTCACTGTCGAGGAGTACGGACCCGGTTGGATGGAGACCTTCCTGGCCGAGGAGACTCGCGAGGTGACGTATCTAGGCGAGTTGGCGGTTGGTGATGTTGTCAATCTCGAACGCGCGATGCCGGCCGACGGCCGCTTCGATGGTCACGTCGTTCAGGGGCATGTTGACGGGACCGTCGAGGTAACCGATGTCGAGACGATTGACGACGACTGGCGGTTTACCTTCAGTCGGCCGGTCGACGATCAGTATCTGGTCTCGAAGGGATCGATCGCGCTCGATGGCATCAGTCTCACTATCGCCGCACTCAACGAATCGACCTTCGAGGTCGCGATCATTCCAGAGACCTACGCGCTGACGACTCTCTCGGAGAAGTCGCCCGGCGATCCCGTACACGTCGAGTACGATGTCATCGCAAAGTACGTTGAGCGGATGCTCGGCGAATCGGCAGTCGCTGATCCGCAGCAGTAGGTACGTTCTTTTGAGGCGGCGATCAACGACGGGGCATGACGGAACGCGAGGACGAGTCTCGGCTCACAGTCCGGCTCCGTGGGATCTACGCGACAGCACTCACCCGGCGTACGCTTGAGGCGGGACACAGCGTTGTACAGGCCTCGCCGGCCATCGAAGCACGCTTCGAGACGGCCATGCCGGCCGTGCCGGCCGACATCCATGTCGATCAGACGGCCGATCGACTCGGGGTCGAGATTTCGGGGGATCCGAATGCCGTTGAGACAGCGACTGAGCTCTACGATGACGGCCTTGACGCGATTGCGTTGGCCGACCCGACACCTAGGATGGCCATCTTCGAAGGGGTGGTTGATCGCACCAAGCCGAGTGGGGCCATGATGACCCTTCCGGGCGGTGCCGAGGGATTCCTGCCGTTTGACGCCGCCGATACGTACGTCGACGTGGGCGATTATCTACGCGTCCAGGTGCGCGACCCCGAGCCGCCCTGGAGTGACCGCGCCCCACGCCTCGACACAACACTTGCTGTACCGATGGGATTGTTAACACTCCGGCGTGGCCACGACGGTCCGACAGTGGCGGCCGATGGCGATGACGCCATGGAACTCGTCCGATCGACGGATCTGCTGTCGGCGACCCCGCCGGAGGGGTGGGGCATCCGCTGGCAACGGGCGGCAACCGACGCGTCGCTCGACGCCCTTGAGACGGCACTCACGAGTGCAAGTACAATCGCCGAGACAATCGAGACAGAACTCACAGGCATCAATGAGACAACGCGATCGATCGCCGTTCCACAGGCAACGCGATGGATCCGGTTCGGCCGCGAGAGCCGGGCGTCACTTGACGAGTGGCGTCAAGCCGTTGTGCCGACGATGCAGGGCCATCATCGGATCAAGGTGACCGGCGAGTCGGCGGCAACAGCGGTTGACTTTGTCGAGTCACTGTGTGACCCCCTCCCCGAGCGCTTCGCGTTTGCGGCCATAAGCGATCTGTTCGGTCCCGCTGAGGGGGATCGGATCGAGATCGAACACGGCAAACCCGATGGCCGAAGCTTCAGCCTCGGTACCGGCCGGGTGACCGGTGTCGACGCCGATGGGACAGTCACCGTCCGTCGGGAGCTCTCCTCAAGTGGGACCTACGACGCGCTTGGGACCGACCGCGAGCCAGGGGATGTTGCCGTCACGAAGTTCGTTGAGGGACGGTGGTGGTATCCGACGGTCTACCGGGGGGCCGATGGAACACGTAAGGGCACCTACGTCAACGTCTGTACGCCCGTCGAGATTTATCCGGACGCCATCCGGTACGTCGACTTACACATCGATGTGATCAGGCGGCCGGACGGGCACGTTGAGCAGGTTGACGAGGACGAACTTGAGGCGGCCACGGTCGATGGCCCGCTCACGACAGCACTCGCTGATCGGGCACGAGAGGTGGCGGCGTCGGTTGAACGGGCGCTCGCGAACAGCTGACCGCTACGCGGACTAGTCGAAGTCGTGGTCAGGGTCGTCCTCAACCGCACGTTTCATCGAGTCACGGCGGGCCTCGGCGTCACGACCGGTAACCTCCTCAAGAAAGTCGTTTTTCAGTTCAACGGCCTCTTCGGCGGCATCCACCTCGCCACTGGCGATCAGTTCGGCGGGATCGCGTTCCTCAAAGTGGACGATCAGGGTATTCTTTTTGCTTGCGTACTCAGCCTCACCGGCAAGCACACGATCGAAGGTCGGATTATCCGGTTCGCCAACGACGTGGAGATCCACACCATCGTGGGTTTCGGTGCCCGTAATCGGGCCAAAGTACTCCTCAATGAGGCCGGCGAGATCAGGGATACGCTCGTCGAGATACTCCCCCCGACGCATTTTGTACTCCCGCATGGTCAGCCGTGGGAGTCCTCCGGGTTTACTTGTTGCGCTCCTCGGTCGCTCGGAGATAGCCGTCAAGGCACTCCGGACAGATGTCCCCTCGCCGCAACGAACCCTGCCCGGCATCATCAACGAAGCCACACTCCGGGCAGACTAGTGTTATATGCTCGGTCGGCCGAGGCGGATCGTCGACGTTGGGCGTCGGATCCGATGTCTCTGCTGGATCAAGAATCTCTCCCCCATCGCCGCTCGTCGACACACCGGTTGGATCGGCGTCCACGGTCGAGGAGTCCTGTGCCGATGGATTCAGCCCCTGGTACTCGACATCCGGACTGCTGGCGTCCGCAGGACCGCTTGCTTCGAATCCTTCGTCCGTGCCGGAGGGTTCGGGCCAAGATGTCGATGCCGTCGACTCGGTGGTTGACTCCTCGGTCGCTGGCGTTGGATCCGGCCACTCCGGGGGCCCCTCCTCCTCGTCATCCTCAAGGATGATTCCGCCCCCGCCGTCCGGAGGCTGGTTGTCGGCCATCGACCCGGAGGCTGACGCAACGATCGTTGTCTCGGGAGTGTCCGGCGTGTCGCTGTCACCGGTCGCCTGTGAGCGCACCTCCTTGTTCTCGCTGACGAGGATGCGTTCGCCGCAGACGATACACACCTTGTACTCCTTGGTGATAACCACCACCTCATTGCCGCGTTCCTCACGCTCACGTTCGACCTCGTGCTCGCCGTACCGGTGGCCGAACAGCGAACATCGTAGTCCCATTTGCGAAGCCTTGGATACCGGCCTCAAAAAGGCTACTGGCCCTCTCCTGTGCGCAACCGATCCGGCGAGATCACGGAAGCGTGCCGAGAGCGGCCTCTACGTCGTTGATATCGCCGCCACAGATCGCCAGCGAAATGCCATCGACGCGGGCCAACTCCGGCGCATGCTCCCAGAGATTATCGCGCTCAATCCCATGGAAAATCACGGCGTTGGGAGTCGGATTGACCACCCGGAGGGCGACGAGCGGGGACTCACCGCGGGTGATCTCGGTGAAGATCAGTGCCCGGCTGGTCGACTGTCCGTACAGCCGGAAGAACTCCTCACTCGAGAGGTGGCGGATCGCTTCGACGCTGTTGATGATCGTGTGGCCGGTGACCTCAGTACGGTCACCGGCGACGATCTCTTCGGCCCCGATGGTCTCATAGAGACGTTCGATCGACACCGGCGTCGAATACTCGCGGAGGTCTCTAACGACATCACTCTGAAAGCCCGCCGAGAGTACTCGACCATACCGTCGGATGCGGTCGCCACCGCGACGCTCGTCAATGTCAAGAAGGGCCGTGACGATCCGTCGGACGATCGCGATACCCGGACTCTCGCGACGACCACTCTCGTAATCGCTGATGACCGACGAACTCACGTCAAGTTCGGTTGCCAGTTCGGTCTGGGTGATCTCGAAGTCTGTCCGCCACTTCCGCAACGTCTCACCGGGGCTGTCGCTCAACGTGATCTCACCGGCAATCTTCTCGGCGAGTTGACGACGCGGACCGCCACCCTCCGACTGTTCCATACCGCTCGATACCCTGCCCCGATAAATAAAGGTTGATAGCACCACCGGCAGGCCGTTCGAGAGAAATTTGTCGGCTGAACCCCTGCCCATGGTGTGCCATCCACACTCGTGCACGTCGCTGTGGCCGGCCTCATCGCCGCCGGGCTGCTCAAGAAGTATTTCAACGCCCGGTCAGTGGCCATCGTGCTTGCGGTGACGGCGGTAATCGATCTCGACACGTTCGCTGGGCTGGTGATTCCGGGGGCTCACCGCGCCCTGTTGCACAACCTCTGGTTGCCGGGGCTTGTCACCGCTGTCCTTGTGTGGGATCATCACAGAGGACGGCTTCGGCGTCGGTGGGGGCGGTGGGGGATACGAACCGCTTGGGTGAGCGTCATGGCGGTGACATTCGCGCATGTGTTACTTGACGCCTTCTTCAACGGCGCCAACCTCCTCTGGCCGATACACGACCGGTTTTATGACCTTTCGGGACGGCTTATTCTGACTGATCAGCGCGGGCTCGTCCAGACGTTTGTCGAGTTTGAGCGGACGGCCGATGGGACGACGATTGCCGAGAGCACCGCCATCGGGACGACCGGCGATACGCACTTTCGGACAGGCGTTGATCCCGATCCTGGCGGTGGTGTTGATGCCGGGACCGACACCGAGCGCATCTTTCCGGTCGCCGATAGTGGACCACTGTTCATCATCACCGCCGTTGGGTACCTGGTCGTCGCCGTCCGGCTCTGGGAGGAGCGGCAGTAATCAGTATTAATACCAGGGCGGCCCACTAATCGATGTGAACAGCCCAATAGCGAACCGACACGACGTCGTCTGGTAAGCCGATGGTCGACTGGACTGAACGTTACCGCCCGACATCACTCGACGCTATCCGGGGAAACGACAAAGCCCGCAATCAGCTCCGCGAGTGGGCAAAGTCCTGGTCCGAGCACCGCGAGGCGGCGATCCTTCACGGCGGGCCCGGGGTCGGAAAGACATCCGCCGCCCACGCGCTCGCCGCGGACATGGGATGGGATGTCATGGAGTTGAACGCCAGCGACTCCCGCACTCGGGATGTCGTTGACCGAATTGCAGGCGAGGCCGCTGCCAGTGGCACACTCACCGGCGGCGAAGCGGGGCGTCGGCTGCTCATTCTCGACGAGGCCGACAACTTCCACGGCAACGCGGACTACGGCGGGGCCGGGGCCGTGACGAGTGTCGTAAAAGGGGCCGAACAGCCGGTCGTGTTGATCGCCAACGAGTTCTACGAGATGTCGAAGACTCTCAGAGATACCTGTCGGGAAATCGAGTTCCGGGCCCTGTCCACCCGCTCAATCGTCCCCGTATTGCGTGACATCTGCCGCAAGGAGAACATCGACTTCGAGGCGGACGCGCTTGAGGCGATCGCCGAGACCGCCGATGGCGATCTGCGCTCGGCGATCAACGATCTCCAAGCAACCGCCGAACAGGGTGGATCAATCACCCAGTCAGACATCGCCACCGGCGAGCGAGATCAGACCGTCGATATCTTTCCGTTTCTTGATACGGTACTCCAGGAGGCGTCGCCACGGGAGGCTCTACAGACCGCCTACGATGTTGATGAGACGCCGGATGATCTCATCGACTGGATCGAGGACAACCTGCCAAAGGAGTACGACGGCGCTGAACTGGCGTCAGCCTACCGGCACCTATCGACAGCCGATCGGTGGCTCGGACGGGTGCGCGCCACCCAGAACTACACCTTCTGGCGGTATGCCACCGACGCGATGGTTGCTGGCGTGGCCGCCAGCCGCGAGGGATCGAAAGGCGGGTGGACACGCTATGGCCCGCCGAGTCTCCGGTCGAAACTCGGGCGAAGTCGCGGGCGACGGAACACCCGCGACGACATCGCCACGCGCATCGCCGACCGCGAAGGGACCTCAATCGCGACGGCTCGCCGACTGATCCTGCCATACCTCGGCGCGATGATCCACCACTGTCGACCGCGGGAGCTCACCGTCGCCGTTGCTGCCGCCTACGATCTAGACGCCGACGAGATGGCCTTCGTGACGGGGAGCGGGGCCGACACCAACAAGGTCGCCTCGATTGTTGAGGATGCCACCGAACGGACCGAAGCGGCCGCCATCAAGGCAAGCAGCACAGGCACCGCCACGGCGCCAACCCCCGATCAGACGGAGGACGATCCGGCTCCGTCCGAGGAGGACACTCCCGAGGACACCGATGAAGACACCCAGACCGGACTGAACGAGTTTCTGTGAGCCGTGGGAGACGACGGCATACTGCACAGGTGGCACAGATTCCGTTAATCGTCGTTCTTTTGTTCAACGAATGTCCAACCCCAGTATGGACTTGGACGAGGACGCTCTGGAGTATCACAGCCGGAAGCCGCCGGGAAAGTTGGAGATTCACACGACTAAGCCCACGGAGACCCAGCGCGATCTGAGTCTTGCGTACTCCCCTGGCGTGGCGGCTCCCTGTCGTGAGATTGATGTCGACGAGACGGAGGCCTATACGTATACGACCAAAGGTAATCTCGTTGGCGTGGTCTCAAATGGTTCGGCGGTGCTCGGTCTCGGCGATATCGGCCCACAGGCGGCCAAGCCGGTCATGGAGGGTAAGGGCGTGCTGTTCAAGCGGTTCGCCGACATCGACGTATTCGACATCGAGCTCGACGCCACAGAAACCGACGAGATGGTCGACACCATCGCCGCGATGGCTCCGACCTTCGGGGGGATCAATCTCGAAGACATCGCCGCCCCGACGTGTTTCGAGATTGAGCGCCAGCTTCATGAACGGATCGACATTCCCGTGTTTCATGACGACCAGCACGGCACGGCGATCATCTCGGGCGCGGCACTCATTAACGCGGCCGAGCTCGTCGAGAAGGGGCTTGCCGATCTCACCGTTGTCTTCTCTGGGGCCGGCGCGAGCGCTATCGCGACCGCCCGGTTTTACGCCTCACTCGGGGTCAAAGAGGAGAATATTCTGATGTGCGACTCCTCGGGGCTGCTCACCGAGACCCGAGCAGAGGCCGGTGACCTCAACAAGTACAAGCGCGAGTTTGCTCGTGACCTCCCAGAGAGTGGCCTCGCAGAGGCCATGGAAGGGGCAGATGTGTTTGTCGGACTGTCGATCGGCGGGCTTGTTGATCAAGAAATGATCCGGTCGATGGCGTCGAATCCGATCGTCTTCGCACTGGCAAATCCTGACCCCGAGATTGACTACGATGACGCCAAGACCGCACGAGACGATACCGTCGTCGTGGCGACCGGTCGGTCGGACTATCCGAACCAGGTCAACAACGTGCTCGGGTTCCCCTTCATCTTCCGCGGTGCACTTGATGTGAAGGCCCGGGAGATCAACGAGGAGATGAAAGTCGCCGCTGCGGAAGCGCTGGCGACTCTCGCTCGCGAACCCGTGCCCAAGGAGGTCCGCGAGGCCTACGGCGACCAGCCGCTGTCCTTCGGTCCCGAGTATATTATTCCCAAGCCCGTCGACTCACGCGTGCTTGAGACTGTCGCGCCAGCGGTTGCTGAGGCGGCAGTCAAGAGTGGCAGTGCACGTGTGGAGACGTTCGATCGGACAGAATACGTCCGACAGCTCAAGGCCCGGATCGACGAGGCGGCAGCCCGGGCACCACAGTAACGGCGCAGATCGGTTATCAGACACGGTCGGAGCTTTCACCCAAGGAGTTGCGGACCAAACACCACGAGCAAGAAGCTCGCAAACATCGTCGCGCCGACCGTCACGGTCACTAGTTTAGTCAGCTCATAGGACCCCTCGACGGGGAGTCGGCTAACGACCGCTTCGGTGCTTGTTCTGAGGATGTGTCCCCCATCAAGTGGAAACGCCGGAATGCAGTTGAAGAACCCGAGGTTGATGTTGAGCCATCCGATCCAAAAGAGGATGTTTGCAAGGAGGAATATCCCGTCACCGAGGAATCCAAGTGGCCCTTCAATGACGAAGAAGTTCTGGATATCGCCGGTAAAGCCCGGGAAATTATACGGTAGCACCTGCCCGTCGACCAGCCCAGCAACCGGAAGGAACAGTGTAAACAGCGTCTTGCCGACGAACGTGTCGGTAACCGCTGGGTTGATCGCACTCTCCTGTCCGCCACCCAAGAGGGCGAGATACGTCTCGGCAGGGTAATACTGCGTGCCAAAGTCATCGAGATCAAGTCCGGTCGTCCCCGGTTGGACACGCACGCCAAGCATCGCCTGATCGCCCGACCCCGCAAGCGGGACCGAGAAGGTGCGCTCGACGCCGTCAACGTAGGCCGTCACCGAGACCGAATCGCCTGGAGCGTGATCGTCGAGCTGGTCGCCAAGCGCTTCGCCGGTGGGAGTGCGCTCGCCGTCAAGCCGGACGATTGTCGCCTGTGTCCCGGGAGTCAGTTCGTCCGCGATCGCGCCGTCCTCACTGACCGTCACGAGGGCTCCAGCAGGGAACTGCAGCGTTGAGTTGTTGGCGAGTGTCGCTGAGACAACCTCACGATCGGTAAGCGCGCGCTGAAACGCCGCGGTGGTGTAGACCGGGGAGCCATTTATCTGTGTGATTGTCTGACCAACATCGACCGTCGCCGGCCCAGAGGGGGCTGAAGCGGTTACCAGCAGCGAGCGTTCAACTGTGCGCTCACGCTTGTCGTTGAGTTCAACCGTGACATTGCGGTCGGTGGTATTCGCCAGTGTCGCTTCAAGAGCATCGTTCGAGTCGATGGCGGCCCCATCGATTGCGGTGATCCGATCGCCACGATCAATGCCGGCGGCGGCCGCGGCTGAGGCGGGCAGTGTCTCGCCAACGGCGGCCCCCGGTGCGACAGCTAGTGAGCCGACAACAGGGCCGAACAACAACAAGAATGCAACGAGGGTGATCGCAAAGTTGTTCGTCACGCCGGCCGCGAACATCCGGGTGCGCGCTCCGCGGTCGGCTGCCTGCTGGCTCTCCTCGTCGGGTTGGACGAACGCACCGGCCGGAATAAACGTAAACAGCGCCACCCCCATCGAGTCGATGTCGATATCACCGACGCGACAGAGGATTCCGTGGCCACCCTCGTGGACGACGAGTCCGACAAGCAACGCGATTATGATCTCCGGAGCGACCGACAGCGGCAGAAACTCGTTGACGCCTGGAATGACCAACACGTTCCGCGGCTGAGTGACACCGGACTGTGGAGGGTTCTGGAGCACCGATAGCGCGGAGGTGAGCAAAAACAGAAATGACGCGACCATGACCACCAGTGCCATCCCGATCCCGACGTTCGCCCAGGCGCGCCAGAACCGCCGGTAGGTAGCAAGTCTCTCAAGCAGTGCACGCCCGCGTTGGGTGTGAATCGTGACAATCGGGCCGTTGACATGGATCTGTGAGGGCAATACGCCACGCTGCTTAAGGAGCAGTGCGCCCGCCCAGAATCCGACGACCCCGATAAGGATCCACGTCAACGTGTCCATCGACACGACATGGGGGTGGAGCACCCAAAGGCTTGGCGAAGCCCGCCGCGATCCCCGGTGTGGGTGTCGGCTAGTCTTCCTCGATAACCTCCGGATCGCTCATCGCGCTCCGCAGGCTGTCGAGTCCGTTAATCCACTCGGTGACAAGACCATACTCCATATCGTCGGCAAGTGATGCGTCGAAGTCCTCGCCGTCGATGACGCGCGTGCCGGCCTGTGCGGCGTACCCCAGCGCGACGTCAAGGTCCTCCTCAGCCTCGGCGTCGGCAGCTGCCCGGAGGTACTCGGTGATGCTCGCGTCGGTCGCCGCCCCGGAGGCGATGTACTCCTCGGCGGCGTAGAACACGCACATGAGCCCGGTCTGAACGCCATCAACGAGTAGGGCGGTCTCCTCGTCCTCGATGTCGGGGTCGCCGAGCACGATCTGACGGATCGTGTCCACCTCCTCGTAGGCACGGTCGTCATCGATGACGTCCTCCTCGTACGCGCGGACGATTTTCGCAACCGCGATAGCGACGTCATCTTGGAGGTTCAACAGGAGCCGCGCCGACGCCTCCTCCTCGGGATCAATGTCCTCGGTTTCGATGCGGTCAATCCAGTTCTGCCACCGGTCTTCAGAGTAGAACTCCTGCGGCGGTTCGTCCATACTTCGGGGTACACGCCGGTGCTGAAAGACTTTACTTCTGGCCGGTTCGCTCACCGTTTCTCGGGATTGAGCAAAAACGGTCCGACGGCCCGTGATCCTGGCCGGGGAGGTTAGTAATCGCGGGTCTTCAGCTTGCGGAGGATGTTTCCGTAGG
>JBKHFN010000017.1:0-13159 GCA_046540195.1 Salinarchaeum sp. | reverse complement strand
GGCTGGTTCTGCGCGTTGTCGGTTCCTTCAACTCGGTCGAGGAACCCGCTGAGATAGTCTGCGAGCTCGGACACCTCGAAGAATTTGTGCGTCCGTTCACGGTACTCTGCAGGATTGCCCGTGATCGTCGAGACAGGGTCCTCGATCTCGCCAGGTTCAAGATGGCGACCACAGCCCTCGTCGCACTCGTCACCGCGGGCGGTCGCCCCGCAGTACGGGCACGTCCCCTCCACGAAACGATCGGGAAGTGGCTGGTCTTCGATTGGATCCCAGGCAACCTTGATTTCCTTCTCGTAGACGTACCCCTCGGTTTCAAGCGTCTCGACGATCTCACGGGTCAAAGCGGCGTTAGTCTCACTGTCAGTATGTCCGTAGTTATCAAACTCGACGTTAAACTTCGGGAAGGTCTGTTTGTACTGCTGGTGGTACTCCATCGCAAACTCCTTCGGCGACACCCCGGCCTCGGCGGCATTGACCGCGATCGGAGTTCCGTGCATGTCCGATCCGCAGACGAAGGCCGTCTGCTGGTCCAGTCGCTCAAGTGCCCGCGCGTACAGGTCGCCGGCCACGTACGTCCGGAGGTGACCGATATGGAGGTCACCGTTGGCGTATGGGAGCCCACACGTGACCACTGCCGGCCTGTCTGTAGGAAACGCGTCGTGGGTCATGTCCACCAATGGGGCCGCTCGGTGTGTAAAACCCGCCGGTTCATCGGCCCCGATCAAGCCGCGAAAGTAATGAATTACTTATGTGCTGGGAATATAGCGTACCCATGGTAGACATTCCAGATTCCCTTCGCAGTCTGTTTACCGGAACTATTGAGGATCGCGGCGATCGATATGTTATCGAAGTACCTGCCTCCGAGGTCGACCACGCAACGCTCCAGTCCGGGGAGACCTACCGCGTTGCGATGCTCGGCCAGACAGGAGTCGAGTCGACGACCACATCGGCATCGCCATCGACGACGGAGTCACCGACACCGACCACCCGGACGCCGCCGGTTGAGGAAGGCGAGACGCGCGAGGTTACTATCGAGTCACTTGGTGACAAGGGCGACGGGATCGCCAAGGTCGAACGCGGCTATGTGCTGATCGTTCCGGGAGCCCGACCCGGCGACGAGGTGACCGTCGAGATTGAGGAGGTTAAAGAAAACGTCGCATTTGCTGAACCCGTTAAGAGCGACGAACCACCGGTTTGAGGCCTACTGCGCTGAGACACGAGGAGGTCACGCTGAACTCCTCGCACTCCCTGTAAGACTTAATCGGCGCGGCGCCTAACAGATGATAATGGCATCCGGACTTGAGAACCTCCCGACACTGTTGGTCCTTTCGGGAATCGTGCTGATGACGCTGGAGGCGCTGGTTCCGGGAGCGAATTTTATCGTCATCGGGACGGCCCTGCTTGGCGCGGGACTCGCCGGCGTGGTCCTCAATCCATTCCTTGGTGGGGGCCTGTTGGTGGCCGTTCTGGCCGGACTGATGCTCGCCTTCGGGGGTGGGGCGTTATACATCTACCGCGAATTCGAGTTCTACGGCGACAGCGAGCGCGGTGCCCCGACTGACTCGAGTGCACTGCGCGGGCGTACCGGTCGGGTAACCGAACGGGTGACGCCCACCGGCGGCGAGGTTAAACTTGAGGAAGGGGGATTCAATCCAATCTATCAGGCACGAAGCATCGATGGCGAGATCGCCGAAGGTGAGGAGGTGATGGTGGTTGATCCCGGTGGGGGAAACGTGTTGACCGTCGAGGCACTCTCAGCGATCGGACAGGATTCGATCGATCGCGCGCTTGATCGCGATCGTCAGTCCGAGGAAGATCTCGACATCGAGTAATCGCCTCAGTCCTCATCGAACAGCCCTGTCGAGAGGTATCGCTCGCCGGAGTCCCAAAAGACCGTCACCACGAAGGCGTCGTCACCGAGTTCGTCGGCGACCGCTTGGGCGATGACACTTGAGGCCCCACTCGACTGACCGACGAGGATGCCCTCCTCGCGGGCGAGTCGCCGACACTCGGCCTCCGCGGTGTCAATGGGAACGGTCCGTACGTCATCAAGCAACGAGACATCAAGGATGTCACTAACAAATCCAGGGCCCATACCCTGATACTCGTCACCTCCGGACTCACCGGTCGAAAGGACTGGGTTCGCAGCCGGTTCAACGGCGACGACCGTGAGGTCGGAGAACGCCTCGCGTAGACGCCGGCCGGTACCGGTAATCGTTCCGCCCGTCCCAACGCCGGCGACGAGGGCGTCAACGGTCCGATCGTCGATCTGGTCGAGAATCTCGGCGCCGGTACCGTGGTAGTGTGCATCGGGGTTCGCCGGGTTCGCGAACTGTTCGAGCTGAAGCGCCCCCTCCGCGGCGATTGCATCGGCGCGATCACGCGCATCGGAGATATCACCCTCGACAAGTTCAATGTCGGCTCCGT
Organism: Salinarchaeum sp.; assembly: GCA_046540195.1. Lineage (GTDB taxonomy): Archaea > Halobacteriota > Halobacteria > Halobacteriales > Salinarchaeaceae > CAZFMU01. The sequence continues at coordinate 10,732 of JBKHFN010000017.1, read as the reverse complement.
AAGCTGCCATGATCTGCCGTCGCTCAACTGACTGGCTGGCCGGCATCACGACTGTGAGGTCATATCCACGCGTCGCACACACCATCGCGAGGCCGATGCCGGTGTTACCGCTCGTTGGCTCAACAAGTCGATCACCTGGCGCGAGGTCGCCAGCCCGTTCGGCTGCCTTGATCATGGCCAGGGCCGGACGGTCTTTGGCGGACCCTCCGGGGTTGAAGGACTCGAGTTTCGCCGCGACGGTCCCGGCGGTGGGACCGTCGATGCGCACCAATGGCGATCCGATTGTGTCCGTGATGCTTTGGTCCATCCGTGAATACCAGAGAGTAGGGAGCGGAGCCTCTTAGGGTCGGGCCATTTATTCGGCCGTATTGCCAACCGGTCAAGCATGAATCGGCTCCACGCACGGTACCCGTTTCTTGACGGAGCCCGAGAAGCCGTCGAGACGGCTGACATTGATCTCGTGGAGCTGATCGAGACGGATTCACCGGCGGTCGATCGAGGCCGAGAGCGACTGGAGGCAGGCCTCTCAGAGGGACACACTGGGACGCCACGCCGGAGCACGCGAATCGAGTTGCTCTCCTATCCGATTGCGCGTGTACTTGTCTCGCTGCTTGATAATCCGATTGCGACAGACACCTACGCCAGGGCGGAAGCGGCAACTGCACGCGAACGCCTGGAGGCCGACCTAGACAGCGATCAGGAGTTACGGTCAGTTACAGATCACGACCTCAGCGTGAACAGCCTGTTGACTGAGTTCGGACTGGCCGCGGATGTCATGGCCACCGACGATGGCTTTTTGATGGACGTCTCGCGATATCTGTCGCTGTCGCAATCGCTTGAGGGCGAGCAGTGGCGGCTGGTCAACCGAGCGCTCGATGCCGGGCAGGTGCCGATCGACCGGACAGAACTGCTTGCTCTCCTTGAGGAGGCTGTCGCAGAGCGGGTCAGCGAGGGGCTGCCCCTGCCGGTGCCGGACGCGATTGCAGACCGGCTCGAAGAAGAGCGGGCATCACTACAAGCGATGCTTGCGTCGCCGGCAGTCGAGTTCGGCTTCGATACGGTCACCCCGACGAAGTTTCCTCCGTGCATGCAGGCGCTCCTTGAACGAGCGCAGTCAGGGGAGACTATCGAACCACCGGGACAGTTCGCGTTGGTCGGATTTCTTGCTGGGACAGACCTCGACGCCGACGCAATCTGTGATCTCGCTGGTGGGGGACTCGACCGCGAGACCGTTGACTACCAGCTTGCACATCTACGGGGATCACACGGCGTCGAATACGTGCCGCCGGACTGTGCGGTCATGGACGAGTACGGACTCTGTGTCAACCGTGACGACCGGTGTGACCGAATCGATCATCCAGCGGAGTACTATCGAGTGGCACTCACCGAGGATTGACGCCCTTCCCGGCGGCTTTGGCCGCGGGGTTCATCACACACGACTCTAAGAGTCACGTAGCGGCGTCGTCGGTGAGATCGGTGTACGCAAGGACGACTCCGATTCCCGCCATCAGGAGAATAAAGAGGACGATCGCGCCAATGACCATCAGCCCGCCAAAAGGAGAGAGACCACCGTTGGTCGAAAAGGTCGCTCCGACCAGATAGAGAACGCCGAACATCACTACGACCGATCCAAGCGCTAGCGCCGTCTCGATCGCCCAGTCCGGCAAATCAACCATATGTGGCAGATGATGAAGCGGTGGAATAAGCGCTTCGAAGCGCGTGGCTCAGGAATCAAGCATCGCTGTTGCCTCCTCAATGGAGAGCGTTCCATCGGCAACGGCGACGAGCACGTCGCGGATCGGCGACTCGTCTGTGGTGCCGAGTCGTGTCTGCGTCGAATGTCCGGTGAGTGACGGGAGGTCCTCGCCACTCGCCAGTGCCGTCTCCTTTTTGACTCGGTAATTGCCGCCGTCGGTGACATACAGCTCGGAGGGATGAAAGAAGTACCAGTCCTCCTGGTCGAACCGAACGCCAACACGGGGATTGGCCCCGAAGTTCCGGGCAAAGTAGACAAGCGACTCGACCTCTGCGCCGTCGAGGTATATCGGAGCACCGGCACTGGATTTGGCCTCAATCGCGTAAAACGTCTCACCGTCACCAGCGAGGACATCCGGGAGGTCCCGATCAGTCGCACTACCACTGGCAGGTGCGCGCATCACCGCGAAGCCTTCCTCGTCAAGCGCGTTAACGAGTTCGCGCTCCCGGCGATCACCCTTGGCATTGGACATAGCGGATCGTCGCGTCGGATCGCCCAAAAGTCTCAGGACCTACGTTCCGTGGTCCCAGGACTGCATGTACTCGCGCTGGGCGTCGGTGAGGGCATCGTACTCGACTCCCTCAGCCTCAAGCTTGATCTCGGCGACCTCACGGTCAAGCGCGTCGGGAACATCGTGGACGCCAGGGCCGTACGCGTCGGCATTCGTCGCGAGTTCACGCACCGAGACGGCCTGGATCCCAAAGCTCTGATCCATAACCTCCACAGGGTGACCCAGCGCAACGGGGCTAGCGAGGTTCACTAAGCGTCCTTCAGCGAGCACGTTTAGCCGGCGTCCATCGGCCAGTTCGTAGGCTTCGACGCCCTCGCGCGCCTCGTATCGATCGACGGCCATGTGATCAAGCGTGTCAAGATCAATCTCGACATCAAAGTGCCCGGCGTTCGCAAGGACGGCTCCATCGGACATGACCTCAAAGTCCTCGCGGGTAATGACATCACGGTTGCCGGTCGTCGTCACGAATATCTCGCCCTCGGCGGCAGCCTCGCGCATCGGCATGACCTCATACCCCTCCATGTAGGCCTCAAGTGCCCGCCGCGGCTCAACCTCCGTGACGATCACACGGGCATTCTGGCCAGCCGCCTTCTTCGCGACGCCACGCCCACAGTTGCCGTAGCCGGCGACGACCACGGTTTTGCCCGCGAATGACAGGTTCGTTGTCATCGCGATGTTCGCGAGTGAGGACTCACCGGTGCCATGGACATTGTCGAAGAGGCGCTTCATCGGCGTGTCGTTGACGGCGAACACCGGGTACTCGAGAGCCCCGTCATCGTCCATCGCCCGCAGGCGGTGGACTCCCGTGGTGGTCTCCTCACAGCCACCAATGATGGAATCGAGAAGTTCGGGGTGATCCTCGTGGACAGCGGCAACCATGTCCATCCCATCGTCAACGGTAACAGTCGGCTCATGACCTAATACGGCCTCAATGGCGTCGTAGTAGGCCTCGTCGTCGACACCGTGACGGGCGTAGCTGGTGATCCGTTCATGGGTATCAAGGGCGGCTGAAACGTCGTCGTGCGTCGATAGCGGATTACACCCCGTGATCGCAACTTCGGCACCCCCCTCGGCGAGCACCTCCACAAGTGCCGCCGTCTTGGCCTCAACGTGCATCGCCATCCCGATCCGGAGCCCCTCAAGCGGTGTTTCGGCGGCAAACTCCGCCTCGATTGATCGGAGGATCGGCATGTGCTGGCGGGCCCACTCAATCTTTCGTCGGCCCTCCGCTCGGGCAGTCGCCGGATCCCCGAGTTGCTCGGTGATCGTCGGATACTCGTCCATACCGTTACATAGCGGCGTCACGCCCAAAACCATACCGAACCACGGGCGCCACTTGATCGCCCATTTGTGGCCTACACGGGCCAAGGACTGAACATTATCTGGGAAATAAGCCGCGAGAGTAGAGTATTTCCGACTCGGGGACATCCCTACTGGTAATGTCACGCGTAGACTCTCCGCTTGAGCAGCCTGTACTTGAGCTCACGTTTTCGGAGGCGGAACTCGCCGAACGAACCGACCGTATCACCACATTCATCGATGACATGGTTGAGCGTGCCGGTGCCGACGGCGTCGTGCTTGGGCTCTCCGGCGGGATCGATAGTACAACCGTCGCCTACGCTGCTGTCGAAGCACTCGGACCGGATGCCGTCCTCGGCCTCTCAATGCCGAGTACGGTCACCGACGAACGAAACATCACTGATGCCGAGCGGATCGGTGAGGAGTTGGACATCCGGATTGAAGAGATCGAAATCGAACCCATCGTTGACGCATTCCTCAATGCGTACCCGGACGCCGCCGACGATCGGATGGCAACGGGAAATCTCCAGGTGCGGATCCGTGCCGTATTGAACTATCTCCTCGCAAACGCCGAGGACCGGCTGGTCTTGGGGACCGGCAACCGGAGCGAGGCCATGACGGGGTATTACACCAAGTACGGTGACGGGGCGGTCGACTGTCATCCTCTCGGAAACCTGTATAAGTGTCAGGTCCGGCAGCTCGCACGATCACTCGGGGTGCCCGAGGATCTCGTCACGAAGACGCCGAGCGCAGAGATGTGGAGCGGACAGTCCGACGAGGAGGAGTTGGGTCTTACCTACGACACCCTCGATGCGATCTTGGCGACACACATTGATGGGCCTCTTTCGAAATCAGCTACCGCAGCAACGCTTGACATCGCCCCGGGGACGATTGAACATGTCGAGGATCTCGTCACGGCGAGCGAACACAAGCGACACATGCCGCCGTCGCCGCCGAGTGACACATTCTAGCTCAGGTGCCGGCGCGCTCAAAGAGGGCGTCAGCCTGTCGGGCCGCCTGTTCACGGACAGTCGGCTCGTCCAACGGGATGACCTCACGGTCTTCCATAAGAATCTCACCGTCACAGACCGTGTGTCGGACATCATGTCCGTCGGCTGCGTACACGAGGTGGCTCACCGGATCGTGAACAGGCGTGAGGTGTGCTCGCTCAAGATCGACGACAGCGAGGTCAGCCGGCGCACCAACCTCAATGCGGCCGGCGCCGAGACCGGTCACAAGCGATCCCCCCTCGGTCGCCATTCGGAGTGCCGCTGGCGCCGGAACAGCACCGGCATCGCTGGCAGCCAGTTTACCGAGTAACGCAGCATCACGGAGTTCATCGAGCATATCGAGCGTGTTGTTCGACGCTGCCCCGTCGGTCCCGAGGCCAACCGGCACGCCCGCCTCAAGCAGACGCTGAACGGGTGCCATCCCGCTTGCGAGCTTCATGTTCGAGGCCGGACAATGGACGACCCCAGTCTGGCGCTCGGCCAGCAGGTCGATCTCTGCGTCAGAAAGGTGAACCCCGTGAGCGATGAAGTCCGGGGCATTGAGTAATCCAAGATCAGTCGCGTACGCAAGTGGATCCTGACCGTGTTCCTCAACGATCGGATCGACCTCGTCGGTCGTCTCGTTGGCATGAAGATGAACCGGCACTCCTGCCTCGCGAGCTTCCGGAACGAACTCCCGGTAGTATGACTCGTCGACGGTTGTGAGACTATGCGGCATGAACGCGGTACTAATCCGCCCGTCGGCGGCACCGTCATAGGTGCGGGCGAACTCTAGACTGGTTTCGAGTTCGGCCATGGCATCTGCTTCGTCCTTGCCGACGGTCACCGCCCCGTATCCTAGCCGGGCACGAAGTCCTGCTTCGGTGACGGCCTCGGCCACCTCGTCCATATGAAAGTACATATCGACAAGCGCGGTCGTTCCCGAGCGAATCATCTCAACAAGTCCGAGCTCGGCGCCAGCCCGGACGTCGGCGGGTTCGAGGGCCGCCTCAACGGGCCAGATGTCCTCGCGAAGCCATCGGTCGAGTGGCTTGTCGTCAGCACTCCCACGGAACAGCGTCATCGCGACGTGGGTGTGGGCGTTGACGAGTCCGGGAATCACGATCGCGCCGCTAGCATCAAGATGCCGATCAGCATCGGTTGAATCCCCGATCGCCTCAATCGTTCCGTCTTCGATATACACATCAGCGCGCTCGGTGCTCATATCCGGGCGGAGTACACGCCCGTGTTCAACGAGGAGCGACATACACCGGGTTCGATAAGGACAACTAAAAGTCCGGCTTCCGCGATCAGCGATCGGCCGTCACGCGACGGATCTCTGCGACGGACGCGTCTGTTTTGAAGGCCGTCCCAGAGTAGTGGGCCCGCGATGCGGCGTATCCGGCCTCATGAAGCGCCTCGAGGACGGTATCCATGGCATTAGCCGGTCGCCCCCACGCCTTACACAGCCGGTGGTGATCATAGTGCGTCGGCTGATCAAGTTCGTTTGCGACCGTATCAGCCAGCGAGCGCGCCTGTTCGGCCTGATCCATCTCGTCGGAGACCGCCGCTCCCACGGCTGTCGCAAACGCTGACTCGCGGATCGGACCGAGCCAAAGCGGCCCGGCGACAAGCGAACTGGACGCCCCACAGTTTGGACAATGATCGGGCGGAGTTGCGATACGGCCGGACTCGGACTCACGATAGAGACACTCCTGGCAGTGATAGAGATACCCGAGGTGCTCAAGCGCCTCGTTGGCAACCCGTGCGCCGTCCTCAAGTTCGAGATACGTGCGAACGTAATGACGACTGGCGTGTGAGAACAGCGGCGTGGCCGCACGGTCGTACCGGGCAGCGGTCCGAACGAATGCTCCCAGAAGGATCCGCAGCCCCATCTCTGGGTGGTACTCGGTGTTCCGTGGAACGGCGTCGTATCGACGTTTGCCCGCCGCAAAGTGTGCCCCACAGAGCGGAGCGGTGTCCGTTGCGGTGAGACAAACCAGATCGCGCGCCGAGGCGAGGGCGCTGTCGGCAAAGGGGATTGGTGAGCCATACGGATCGATGTCGATCACGTCGTAGGTCGAGGCGTGGATGTGGGCATTGGCGTCCGCCTGGACGACGTCACCCTCAAGATCGTTCTGTGTGAGGTTGTGTCGACAGGACGCGACGGCGTCGTCATCACGGTCACACAGCGCAACGGACCAGCCATCGGCTGCCGCCCGGAGCCCGCGGACACCACTGGCAGCCATCGCATCTAGATACCGCTCGGCACGGGGTTCGCGGTCGCGGTAGGCCCGTAAGACGGCGATCGTGAGATCCCGGTTGAGCACCTGATTCGGGTTGTAAAAGACATCCTCTTCGATCTCCTCTTCGGAGGTGCCCGGTATCGTGAGGGTGACCCGCCCTTCCCGAATCTCCATGCCATAGCTGGAGGGCTCGGAGGCAAAAGTCGTCCGAACCAGTTTTGTCGAACGATATCGAAGAATTGGTCGTGTCAAACGCAGCCGGGGACGACTGGCGTCGCCAACTGGCCGAGGAAGGGACGCTTACTCCGGCAATCACCGATGCGATTCTCGCGGCTCACGGGGCCCGAGGGCGAAAGGCAATCGATGCCGTTGCCGAACGTCGGGTCAAACGCTACCAGGATTTCACCGTCGTCGTCGGCTACACCGACGAGTACATCGTCGAGGACGGCAGCTGCACCTGCAAAGATGCACAGTACAACCTCGACCCGGAGGATGACGAGGCGCTGTGCTGGCACGCTCTGGCGGTAGCAATTGCCGAGCGGATCGACGCCGTTGACCACCACGACATGTGGTACGCCGAGGTCAAGGAGTTCCTGTGAATCTCAAGAGTGACCCAGAAGGCACTCGGGCCGCTTGTTCCGTTCTATTCCGTACTTGTACTCGTTGCGTCCGCATCCTCGGTGTATATTTCGTAGCCGTCCTGTGCGACCTTCTCCGCGAGAACGGCACATTTGACGCGCATCGGTGAAATGTCGACGCCAAGCAGATTGAGAACGTCATCTCGGTCCATCCCGAGTAACTCTTCGACGGCCATTCCCTGAAGCGTTTCCGTGAGCATTGAGGCGGAAGCAAGGCTGATCGCACAGCCATCCCCGGTGAAGGCAACCTCTTCGATGACCTCACCGTCATCATCGAGCGCGATGTCCATCCGGATCTCGTCGCCACACATCGGGTTCTCGCCTACGTGTGTGAAGGTGGGATCCTCAAGCTCCCCGTAATTCCGGGGATGCTTGTAGTGATCGAGGATCTGCTCGCGATACATATCAGAGCCCATGAGTCGGTACTAATAGTATGGGCGAGTCCCGAAAAAGAGTTCCGCACAAAGTGGTGTCGTGACTCGACGTGAGCGGTGTGAAAAAATCCCGACAGAATCGGCGCCGGCTTACAGGTCGCGCGGCTGGACGGTCTTGCGACCGTTGGCTTCCGCTCGATCGGCCGCCTCGGCGAGGAGATCCGACACTTCTGCGTCGAGTGCCTCGTAGAAGTCCGAGGCAACATTCTTGTCGTCGAGCGCTTCCTTCACTGTCGCTTTAACGATGAGATCTGCCATACACGCAGAATTTTCTCCGCTCCCGTTATAAGGCTTCTTGTATCAAGCCGCGTTCGGGCCTCTATTCCGGGATTTGGGCCATCCATCGATGTCTCGAACAGGCGATCGTCGTTTGGCAACAGCGCTTAACCGGTCGATACGACCCGCATTTAAGTTTAACACCCAAAGCATATGGGGTGATTATGCGGCAATACCTCCCTCCAGATTAATACGTAATATATTGGGGATCATTCCCCCTGTTACCGGCTCACGAACTGCCGGACATCAACCATGCCAAGCTGTGATCACTGTGGTTCGCACGTTTCCGAACAGTTTGCTCGCGTTTTCGCAGACGAACACGGTCGGCTCGGCGCCTGTCCAGACTGCTCGGCAAACGCCGGGATTGCCGAAGTGGCTCGTCACCGGATCAGCGACCGCCGCCCGCAGTAGCCTTTTTGTTGAGGTCATTCGTTCTCGTAGGTGTGATACGGCGACGAGTCGTGCTGCTGTCGGCACCCCTTAGTGCGTCCACCGTCGTATCGAGGATATGGAACGGGAACAGTCGCGAGAACTCTATGATCGCGCGCTCTCGGTACTTCCCGGGGGTGTCAACTCCGCTGTCCGGGCTGCGACGGAGCCGTATCCGTACTTCGTCCAGCGAGGCGACGGCGGACACGTGATCGACGCTGATGGCGAGCGCTATATCGACTGGGTGATGGGACTGGGGCCACTGTTGTATGGTCACGACCTCCCCGAACCAGTCGCCGCTGCGATCCAGTCGAATATGAGTGCCGGACCGATGTTCGGTCTGCCAACAGAAATCGAGGTCGAACACGCCGAGTTCGTCACACGACACGTGCCAAGCGTCGAGATGCTTCGGTTCGTCAACTCCGGCACTGAGGCAACCGTCTCAGCAGTCCGGCTCGCTCGGGCGTACACGGGGCGCGACACGATTGTCGTCATGCAGGGCGGATACCACGGTGCCCAAGAGTCGACACTCGTTGAGGGCGACACCGGGACTGAGACGCCCGCAAGCCCGGGCATCCCGGACGCATTCGCCGAACACACTATCGCGGTGCCGTTCAATGATACCGAGACGGTGACCGATGTCTTTGAGCGCCGTGGAGACGAGATCGCCGCTGTACTGACCGAGCCAATCCTCGCGAACATGGGGATCATCACCCCCGTCGATGGGTTCCACGAGACACTTCGGGATCTGTGTACCGACCACGGAGCATTGCTCATCTGGGATGAGGTTATCACTGGGTTCCGTGTCGGTGGGCTGAGCTGTGCACAGGGAAAATACGGGATCGAGCCGGATGTGACAACCTTCGGCAAGCTCATTGGTGGGGGCTTCCCGGTCGGCGCGATCGGCGGCCCGGCGCACATCATCGAGGAATTCACGCCATCCGGCGATGTCTTCCAGGCCGGGACATTCTCGGGACACCCGGTCACGATGGCCGCTGGACTTGAGTCGCTCCGGTACGCCGCCGAGAACGATGTCCACGCTCACATCCACCGTCTCGGCGAACAGCTCCGGAGTGGTCTCCAAGAGATTGTCGCCGACCAAGCCCCCGAGTGCACCGTTGCCGGCGTTGACGGCATGTTCAAGATGCTGTTCACCCGGGATGGCGGCGACAGCACCGACGGAGAGGTATGTGAGGCCGGCTGTCGTCAGCGTCCAGAGTGTCCGCGATATGCGGCCTGTCCGAAACACGGCGTGGATGTCAAACGGTGTGAGACCGACCGCTGGCGTCGGGTCTTCCGGCCGGCGATGGCCGACCAGGGCGTCCTGCTCAGCCAGAACCAGTTCGAGTCGCAGTTCGTGACCGCTGCCCACACCGAGGCGGACGTCAAAGAGACCCTCGAAGCGTACAAACACGCGCTGTGAGCGTTGGATCGTGTGGGTTTTTATCGGCGGAGGGATGTAGTATACCTATGTTCAAGGCGATCGTGAGTGCGGAGACGCTCCAGGAAACACTCGACTCGGTGAGCGTACTGGTCGACGAGTGCAAGATCCGACTCGAAGAAACTGAAGTGTCAATCCGCGCCGTCGATCCGGCCAACGTCGGGATGGTTGATCTCACCCTCGACGCCGATGCCTTCGAGTCCTACCAGGCCGACGGTGGGATCATCGGGGTCGACCTGACACGACTCGAGAACATCGCCGGCATGGCCGACAAGGGACAACTGGTCGAACTTGAGCTTGACGAGCAGACACGCAAACTCGAGATCCGCATCGACGGCCTGGAGTACACGCTCGCACTCATCGATCCCGACTCGATCCGGCAAGAGCCGGACATTCCGGATCTCGATCTGCCGGCGGAGATCTCCCTTGCCGGCGGTGAGATCGATCGGGCGGTGACGGCCGCCGAGATGGTGTCCGATCACATCGCACTCGGCGTCGATGCTGACACTGAGGTCTTCTATGTCGACGCTGAGGGCGACACCGACGATGTCCACGTCGAGATGACTGCAGACGATCTCATCGGACTGGAGTCCGGGCCAGCTCACTCGCTGTTTAGTCTGGATTACCTCGCGGATATGAACAAGGCGATTCCCAAGGACGCCGAAGTCACCGTCGAACTCGGTGAGGAGTTCCCGGTGAAGATGCACTTCAAC
>JBKHFN010000016.1:0-13366 GCA_046540195.1 Salinarchaeum sp. | reverse complement strand
ACCTCGACCCGGGCCGAGCGGGCGAGTGACCCGTGGTGAACGCCAATGTCCACGTACTCAAGCCGCGTAAACCGTGAGCCAAGCGCCTCGGCCGTCTGTCGCGTGTTTACGAAAATGAGCGTCGACTCGTGTTCAGCGACAATGTCCCGGATTGTCCGCACGTGGCTGGCCAGCTCTTCGTCGATCATGAGCTCGCCGGCAAGTGCTTCGTCGCTGTCAGTCACCTCAGGGACAACCACGTCGACCGCGAGACGACTCCCAACATCGACCTCCCGGATAGCCGTCTCGCGACCACCACTCAGAAATGCGGCGATCGCGTCCGGATCGCCGACGGTTGCCGACAGACCGATCCGTTGGAACGCCCCAGCGTGAGCACGGAGCCGTTCGAGGGCGACCGTCAGTTGAGCGCCACGCTTTGCGGCGGCGAGTTCGTGAATTTCGTCGATGACCACGTGGTCGATGTCCGCAAGCGCCTCGCGCAACCGCTCGCCGGTAAACATCGCTTGAAGCGTTTCCGGTGTCGTCACCAAGACATCCGGCGGGTCAACCGCCTGCTGTCGGCGCTGGTAATCCGATGTATCACCGTGTCGGACGGCTACCTCCACGTCGAGCTGGTCACCCCACCACTCAAGCCGATCCCGCATATCACGATTGAGTGCCCGTAGCGGCGTGATGTACAGCGCTGTGATCCCGAAGGACGGATCGATCGCGTCGAGTACCGGGAGCATCGCAGTCTCGGTCTTTCCCGTTCCTGTCGGGGCGACCACAAGGGTGTGCTCACCGCGGGCGATCAGCGGGATGGCCTTCCGCTGGGGCTCTGTCGGCGTCTCGAAGCCCCGATCGGACAGCGTCGATCGCACCGCATCGCCGAGAATCGAGAACGCTGCCGCTCCGACCGTATCGCCAGTCATCGCCAGTTATAGCGCCGCGGATCGGTTAACTCTTTCAGAATCAGGGTCGCGACTGTGTGCTCATACCGTGGTGTACGCCCCGAGGTCCGTTCCATCAAGCAGGAATGCTGTACCTTCCTTGAGTCCGGCCGGAAAAAACGGTGCGAGAAACTCCTGATCCTCGACGTTGATCCACGTGCCACCGACGAGTTCGTTGTAGGCGGGAAACACGACCACCTGTGGATGACGCCAGGTAAACTCCGGATAGTCGTGCGCCCGAAACGGAGCTGCCTGCAGTTGGCCACGGAGCCACGCCCGCTCGACGCGTCGTCCTCCGACGGTGTCGGTCAGGCGCACCTGTGGGTGCTCATGGCCGACACAGACCACTTCGGCTTCAAGCACAGACGGATCGGGCCAGGTGTGTCCATGGACGAATCCAACCGGACCGAGCCGAACGCCACCGGTGCCCGTGACAGTAACGTCCGGTAGCCACGACTCGATATCGCCGTCATGGTTTCCCTTAATGAGTGTTACCGACACCGACGCCGGGAGGGACTCAACAAGCACCTCGAGTTCGCCGCGTTCGGCGCCGCCAGGCCCGCCAATCGAGTGCATGAAGTCCCCCAGAACGACCAGTCGGTCCGGATCAACCGTGTCGACGGCTGTCAGTAGTGTCTGTCGTCGCCGCTCGGCCCGGTTCGGCGCCTCAAGGCCCTCCTCGGTGCGAAGCGCCGCCTCGATCCCAGCGTGATAGTCCGCGACAACGAGCGCCTCCTCATCACCGAGATTTGCGGTCGCCAGCGCCTGCCCGGGAAGCGGTCTGATGTGTGCCATCCGGGGTTAGATTGGCTTGAGTCGTCCCTCAGCCGGTTCGTAACACTGCCCGCCCATCAGCGCGTCATCGATGGCCACCTCGACGGCGTCCTCATCAACGCCGGTGTGCTCGACGACAGCGTCGATGAGTACCGCACGGTCGGCCCCCTCGCCTTCGTCGAGAGCAGCCATTCGATCGAGCAGAACCGACTCAATGTCCTCTACTGAGTCGTCGGCTTCGGTGTTCTTCGTCTCGGTGTCGTCTGCCGACGGCGTATCCGTTGCCGTGTCGGCCGGTTCCGCCGCGTTAGGTGTCGTCTCAGGCGTCGACTCGTCTGCGGACGACCCTGCATCGAGGTCTGTGCCTGTCGAGAATTTAAGGCCGTGTTCCTCCTCAATCTGCTCACGTTCCTCCTCGTCGAACTCATAGAGCTCTTCCGTCTGAGTGATCGCTTCCGATCCTTCCTCCTCAGCAGTCGATTCCTCCGCGGATGCCGTAGAGCCTTCCTCGTCTTCGTCCATCAGCATCTGCTCTGATTTCTCGTCCGGTATCGGCTCTTCCGGCGGTGTGAACGACGGTTCTTCGGCATCCTCATCGGCTGTTAGTGTGTCTGTCGCGGCCTGCTCTCCGGTGTCGCCGGTCATTGTGCCCGTCGTCACCGATTCGTCGGTATCTGCTGTTGTCTGAGCGGGTTGAACGGCAACATCACGGAGTTGTGCGGCAACGGCGTCACCACGTTCATCAGGGGCGGGAGTTGTCGCATCGACCTCGTCGCGCGCACCGGTGACGACCCCGAGCGCCTGTTCGACGACCGTTTTGAGCCGCGTCAGGTAGGTCGGCGTTGTTCCGTAGTGATCGATTGCGAGCGTGACCCCCTCGGCGAGGCTCGCGTTCACCCCAGCGGCTTCGAGTTCGCTCGTCAGTTCGGCACCGCGTGCACCGCTGTCGAGTCCACGGGCTATTGTCGCAATCCGGTTGAGTGTATGCTCGGCCGTCTGGACCACCCACCGATCGCGTGTCTCTACGTCGACAGCATTGACCGACTCCGGTCGGATCGACGTGAACACCCGGTCGCCGTCCTCCGGCTCAAACATATTCGCCTTGCCTGTCACCGCAAGAAATGCCGGTGGCTCTGCCCGTTCGAGGAAGGTCAATGCGTCCGGCTGGTACTGACCCGCATAGACGATGAACACTCCCGTCGGGTCGGCAATCCGGGCTCGGACCATGTTCTCGTTGACCCGCTCAACGCCGGTGAGCACGCCAACGACAAACAGCCGGTTGATCCGCGCACCGGTCGGTGTCACCACGTACTTCGGTGCCCGCTCCTCGTCGCTCTCGGCGTACTCGAAGGTCGCGTCGTCGTATTCGGCGGCAAACAGTCGGTGGGCGACCTCACGAGTGCTATCGACGCTCATTGTCCGACCTCCGATAGAATCGCCTGTGCACGCTCACTCGGATTGTCCTGCACCCGTTCGAAGGTGCTTGCGTCAAGGTTGGCCCCGTACTCATCGACCGAGAGGTGTCCCCGGACACGGTAAGAGAATCCGACGATTTCCTCGGCAATCGCCTCGCCGACGACGGATTGATCCATGGCCTCGCGGGCCGCCTCCTGGGCAGCATTGAGATTGCCTCCATAGACGGCCGCCGTGAGCTCGTCGTCAAGGACGGCCGTCAGCGTCCCTGTCCCGTCGTCGAGAATCGCCTTTGTGCGCAGATCCGGCTCGCCATCGACATCGCCGTGAGTGCGACACTGGCCGTTCTGGATGCCCCGGTTACACTCCGGACACCGCTCGATCAGTCCGGAGCCGTCACGTACCCCCACGACCGTTCCGACCACCTCGACGTCGTAGACACCACCGGTGCCGACCGCCTCTCCGATCGAAAAGCGCTGTGCGGTTGCACTCGGCTCAATCGACCGATCAAGCATGTCGACGGTGCTGAACTGCGAGAGATTCACCTCGGGAACGCCGCGGAACTCCCGAACATACACGTCCGACAGCCGGAGGGTTGCCCCCTCGTTGAGTTCCGACCGGTCGGTCCAGTCGGTGAAGGGAAGCCGGCCGGATTCGTCGGCGAGCACCCCACTTTTGATCGTTGTCTCGCCGTCGCGCCCGTTGATCGTTCGCGATTCGACCTCCTCGATGAGCACCTCCACTGTTCGTCCCCGATCGCCAACCGAGAGATCCGCGAGTTCACGGCGACCCCCAACCGGATAGGGAACGTCAAGCGTATCGGACTCGCGGGTCACGGTCGTTGCGTCGTTGAGGTTGATTTCCGGGGTGCCTTGGAACTCCCGCACACTCGCATTCCCGATGGTCACGGTCTCGCCGGGTTCAAGCGTGAAGTCCTCCCACGCGGTGTACCCGATCCGGTCGGTGTCGTCGGCGAGTTCACCCTCGTAGATGACCTGTCGTTCGCCGTCGTACTGGATCTCGCGAGTGCCGACGGTGAGCACCCGTGCGGTTACACTCACACTTGCGTCCGCTGTCGTGATCTCTTCGATGGTGTCGACGGTTGGTGCGTCTGATCCTCCGCCATCGCCGTCGCCGTACTTCCGTCGAAGACTCTGTACGGCCTCCTCAACGGGGACGCTGTACTCAACGAGGTTCTCAAGATCCGCTTTGACCTCCTGTTTGTCGACGCCGAGGTCGGAGGCAAGCTCCTCAGCGCGGTCATCAAGAGACATACGTACGTGTTCGTCTGGCCAAAATAAAAGCGTTCGCTGTTCAGCGATCACAGCAGCGTGTTGTTCTTTGTCGGCCGACACCGAACGTGACGGTGGTGCCGATCCCGCCCACATAGAGTGATGCTGTCCAATACCAGGCTGAGTTCCCCGACCGGTTGGTGCTGTCCTGTCGCCGACGGGTGGATTCAAGTTCCCGCGGGAATCCTATCGTATCGATGGATTCCGATCACGTTCTCACGGCCAAACAGTTCTCGCGGTCGGATATTCTCGCGGTACTGGACCGCGCGGCCGAGTTTGACGCCGACGTGCACGCCGCGCGTGAGCGTCATCCGGGAGCGGTACTCGGACTGCTCTTTTTTGAGCCTAGTACACGCACGAAAATGAGCTTCGAGACTGCCATCACGCGGCTGGGCGGTGACACCATCGACATGGGGGCTGTCGAATCCTCCTCCGTCTCGAAGGGCGAGACGCTCGCGGATACCGTTCGGGTGGTTGAGGGCTACGCTGACGCCATCGTCCTACGCCACCCCCGTGAGGGCTCGGCACGGATGGCCAGTGAGTTCGTCGACGTGCCGCTGATTAACGCCGGTGATGGGGCGGGACGGCACCCGACACAGACGCTGTTGGACCTCTATACGATTCGGCAGTCGACCGGACTTGATGACCTGACGATCGGTATCATGGGTGATCTCAAGTACGGTCGGACGGTCCATTCGCTGGCGACCGCACTGACGGAGTTTGACGCCACCCAACACTTCATCAGCCCGGAGAGTCTCCGACTTCCCGAGCGCGTTCGGTATGATCTCGCCGATGCCGGAGTAACGGTCCACGAACACCGAACCCTTGAATCGGTACTCACCGAACTCGACGTCTTGTATGTCACCCGGATCCAGCGCGAGCGGTTCCCCGACGAGAGCGAGTACCGCGCCGTGGCCGGTGAATACCAGATCGACGCCGATACACTTGAGACAGCCGCTGATGATCTCACCGTAATGCACCCGTTGCCTCGTGTTGATGAGATTGCTCCCGATGTCGATCGCACCGAACACGCTCATTACTTTGCCCAGGCACACAACGGCGTCCCGGTCCGAATGGCCCTCCTTGATCAACTTCTCGGTGATGGCCAATGAACAACAGCGAACACGAACTCCGCGTCAGCAAGATAAAAGATGGCACCGTTATCGATCACGTTCCCGGCGGCGCTGCGCTGCCGGTGTTGGCCATTCTTGGCATTGACGGCACCGGTGGTGAGACAGTCTCGGTGGTGATGAACGTCTCGAGTGACTCACTCGGGCACAAGGATATCGTCAAGGTTGAAGATCGCGAGCTCAGCGAGGACGAGGTCGATGTGCTCTCGTTGATCGCCCCCGAGGCGACGATCAATATCATCCGTGAGTACGAGGTGGTCGACAAACACCATCTTGCACGTCCCGATGAGGTCACGGGCGTACTCACCTGCCCGAACCCTGATTGTATCACCAGCGGAAACGAACCCGTCGAACCTACCTTTGAGGTGCTTTCGGATGGCGTTCGTTGTCGGTACTGTGAACGGATCGTGCGCGAGGATATCGCCGAGTTGATCGTTCGGTAATCTCCGCGACACAAGCGTGAAGTCCCGCCCCGGCGAAGAGACACCGATGCAACCGAATCGGGTTGACGCCGCCGTTGATCTTCTCTATGGCGGGCTGATCTTCGTGGCCGTATTACTCATGCTCCGCGCCGGGACGGTGACCGGTGTCGCCTTTGGCGTTGGTGTCCTACTCTCCTATGTGCTGCACGTCGCCTGGAAGATGGCCCGGTTCGACCCAGAGTGGATGACCTCGGAGGTCGCTGAAGAGGTCGAGACGACCGTCACCGAGTCCGTTGAAGAGACTGTCGCCGAGGAGGTCGAAGAAACCGTCGCAGCGGAGGTCGAAACCACCGTGACCGAGTCTGTTGAGGAGACCGTTGCCGAAGAGGTTGATGAGGTGCTTGAACGGGTTGAGGAGGTTGACGAACGCGTCGAACGACGGCCGAAAAAGCAGGAACTTGAGGAGGCAATCGAGAAGGCGACCGACGATCGGTCCTGAGACCGGCCGTTGCTTACCAGAACTTCAGCTTCCGTTTGACGGACTCCCGCTTGAGCCGTTGGATGTGTTCGGTCAGCGGGATGTCCTTCGGACAGACCTCCGTACAGGAGAACTGCGTCTGACACCGCCAGACGCCGTTTGACTGCTCGACGAGTTCCATCCGTTCGTCGTTCAACTCGTCCGGCTCCCGCTCATCGAAGATGAATCGGTAGGCCTTGTTGATGGCCGCCGGTCCCAGGTACTGGTCGGGATCCTTGGCGATTGTACACGATGAGACACAGGCCCCACACTGGATACAGCGCGTCGAGAGTTTGATTTCCTCGCGGTTATCCGGGCTTTGCTTGCGCTGTTCAAGATCCTCGTAAGTGGTGTCCCCCCCGGGGGCCTCAAGTTCTTGATCCTCTGGCTCGACGGCCTCCATCCGCTCGTAGAAGTCCTGCATGTTGACGACCAGATCCTTCCGGACGTCCTGCCCAGGGAGTGGCTCGATCCGAACCGGGGTCTCC
The DNA here is from genome assembly GCA_046540195.1 of Salinarchaeum sp. GTDB lineage: Archaea > Halobacteriota > Halobacteria > Halobacteriales > Salinarchaeaceae > CAZFMU01. The sequence continues at coordinate 6,401 of JBKHFN010000016.1, read as the reverse complement.
AGATCGGAGATCTGGGTCTTACAGCCCAGCCGCTGCTTGCCGTTGATGAACATCGCGTCGGACCCACACACCCCCTGACGGCAGGAGTGACGGAATGACAGCGACGAGTCGACGTGGTCGCGAATGTGTAATAGCGTGTCGAGAACGGTTGTGCCGTCCTCAATCGGCACCTCAAAGTCCTCATAGTAGGGCTCGTCATCCGACTCAGGGTCATACCGGAAGATGGTCAACGCAACGGTCTCATCGGCGGCTGCCGTGTCGATTCCGGTCTCGTGGTGGTGCTCGTGGGAGTCTGCTCCTGACTGTGCTTCGCTCATATGTACCCACCCATGGCCAGCGCGAGACGCATGCCTTGCACGACGATCACAACGCCTATTAATGTCAGACTCCACCTTATTACTTGCTTTCTCCGGCCGCTCATCCCCTCGCCGATCGTCGCCTGGTAGACGCCATTGAGGCCGTGAAACGACGCTGCGAGCAGGAAGACCACGATGAACGCGAAGTACCCCACGTCAGCCATCCGGATGGCTGAGTCTGCCAACTCAATCTCGTAGGCGTGGTTCAGGACGTGCTGTTGGAGGAGGTGTCCGAACAGCGCGACGATCAGGAAGGTCGCCGATAGCCGGTGTAACAACCAGCTGATACCCTGTGTGTTGACAGTCCGGGGACGCGACTGGCTCATCTTAGATCCCCCCCAGTGCGATTGGCACGGTGGCAATCACAGCGACCGCCGTCAGCCACAGCGAGAGGTAAAAGCCCTCCCGCTGGTAGTTGTACCCGATCCCGATGTCCATTAACATCAGCCGGATGCCATTGAGGGTGTGGTAGGCGGCTGCGGCCACCAGTCCGAGCTCGCCGATGCGGACGATCAGCAGGCTCTCAAGCCCCTGCAACGTCTGTGTGTAGAGATCGTCTGGGGCCGCTGCTGGATCGGCGTAGATGAACGTGCTCAACACCGCGATGTGAATGAGCAGGTAACCGGCGAGGACCCAGCCGGTGAACTTGTGCAGTAGCCACGCCCACATGCCCGGGGCGAACTCCCGCCATCGACCGAAGTCCTCGATTTGCCCGCGGTCGTATGAAATGCTCATAAACGTTTGAGACTGATTACGCCGCTATTGTAAACGCGTCGCTCCGGGCAGACCCTGTATGTTACTGACTGCGCAACCGCCGGGTATATGCGCTTCATTGCCCGACTATCCGTATGAAACCGATTCGAGTCGTCTGGGGTACCGGGACCGGTCCGACGGCGCTGGCCGCTCGAGACGCCGCCTTCGCCGCGGCTAACGTTCATCAGTACAATCTATCGCTGCTGTCCTCGGTCATCCCGGCCGACGCGTCAATCGAGTCGGTCGGCACGGCCCCCGATCTTGGTCCGGTCGGTGGACAACTTGACGTGGTCGCCGCTGTTGCTACCGCCGCTGAGGGTCCGGCCTCAGCCGTGCTTGTCTGGACCCGCCGCGGCGATGGCGCCGGAGTGTTCTATGAGTCTGATGGGACAGCTCCTGTCGAGTCCGTTCGTGACCGCGCTATGACAGGTATCCAGTCTGGAGTCGACCTCCGGGAAGGCACATACGGCGAGATCGAAACCCAGGCGGCGACGATTGATGCTACTGAGTCAGCGTTCGGGGCTGCGGCTGTTTTCGCCGTGTATGGGTCCGCTCAATCACTTCTGTGAGCCACCGCTGCCGAACGTTTTATGCTGCCTCTACCCGTATCCCTACTACATGAATGGAAACACGCCGTATGCCGGACTACCGTCGGTAACACCGGCCGGTAAGCGTGCTCAGTCTGATCTTCCTGAACTCTCCTCTGAGCAAAAACACCGGCTTCGGCAGGATGTCTCGGCGATCGCTGCTGAGACTCGGACCTACCTCCCGAATGAGTACGCCGTCGATGTCGACGTTGATGTCGGCGCAAGCGGTCCACAGGCGATGATCGCTGTCCAGCCACCAATCGGCCGACCGGTCAGTGCTGGCTTCACGCCCGCGCAAGAGGATCTTAACTCCGATACCGACCCCATCGTCGATGAAGAACACCGCCAGGAGGTCGCCCGTGGTCTGGCGGCGTCCGCTGCCCTTCAGGTCAAGCAGGCGATCAGCGGCAACGTCCCCTCGACGGCCCGATAACTGCTTAGGAGTTTCTGCGGTGTTCCTGAGAGCTACTTCTGAATCCTACCAATAACAGTAGTTGAAAACATGCCTATTCAGTAATGCTTCGGAGAACTGCGGCTGAAGCCCCTCGGCGACCGGTGTCAAGAACCGGATAGCAACGACTAATTCGACAGCAATGCAACACCAAAATCAGGGCGAATCGTGCGAGAAAATCACGCCGTACTGCTGAATAAAGAAATCGTGTTGCCAACAACTGATAACTACTAAGCGCCCTCAGCGGAAGTCTGTCGGTGTGAAGACTGAGCATGGAATTTATATAGGGAATTCGAACGATCTCGCTGAGATTGCTGATAACGATGTAGAACTCGTCGTTACGTCCCCTCCGTATCCGATGATTGAGATGTGGGACGATCTTTTTTCTTCACTCAATCCAGCGATCGGGGAGGCTCTTGAGGCTGGTGACGGGCGAGAAGCCTTCGTGCTGATGCACGAGGAACTCAATAAGACGTGGGATGAAATTAAGCGTGTCCTTGTGGATGGTGGGATCGCCTGTATCAACATTGGGGACGCGACACGCAAGGTTGCCGACAGTTTCCGTGTCTACCAGAACCACGCCCACATCACGGAGTACTTCGACACCATCGGATTTGAGCCGCTTCCTGATATCCTTTGGCGGAAGCCGACGAATTCAGCGGCGAAGTTTATGGGGAGCGGAATGATCCCCCCGAACGCCTACGCCACACTTGAACACGAGTACCTGGTTTTATTCAGGAACGGACAGAAGGGTCGACACTTCGCCGCTGGAAACGATGTGCGGTATGAGTCGGCGTATTTCTGGGAAGAACGAAATGAGTGGTTCTCGGATGTTTGGGAAGACATTACTGGAACGTTCCAGCGCTTAGAGACCACTGACAGCGAACTCCGCGACCGTTCGGCGGCGTACCCACTTGAGATCCCATATCGTCTCATCAATATGTTTAGTGTGTACGGTGACACAGTACTTGACCCCTTCTGGGGGACAGGCACGACCTCGCTGGCAGCGATGATTGCAGGCCGACATTCGATTGGATATGAGATGCAAGCGAAATTCACGGATGTATTCGACGCCGAGGTTTCCGAGGTCAGGGAACTCGCTTTTCGTACTGTTTCAAAGCGGATTACTCAACACGAGGAATTTGTCAAACAGCGCCTTGAGGACGGCAAGGACTTCAGCTACGAGGCAGTACATTACGATTTCCCTGTGACGACGAAACAAGAGCAGTCGATTCAGCTCTATACGATTGATCGCGTTGAGCAGACTGAGAGCGGGTATACGGTGACACACTCGCCGTATGATCCCTCAGACTCGTTTGTTGCAGGTGTGGACGACTAGCGAGAGTAGCCCACGCCTAAAAGTCAGTGTGAGTAGCGTGGGTCGACCCTCTTTGTGATTGCCTTCACACTTTCTCGCTCAAACTCTTGCCCGCCCTGGCGTCGGTTTAGCCGATTCACTTCCCCCAGAACGGATCGCGCTGGCGGTGTTTCTCGAGGTACTGGTTTAGCGCGTCAACTTCGTCACTCGGGATCTCACTTGTGAGTTCCTGCTCGAGAATCTTGGCGTGTTTTTCCGGAAGCAGTGTCCAGAGTTCGTCGCCCTCGACGATGTCCCGTCCCACAGTCGGCCCGTCAATGGCGACCGATACCCGGTCGCCTTTCCGCGCCTCATCGACATCCTCGCCTTGATCCTGGATCCCCTTGACCTCGCCGACACGTTCAGGCTCGTCGTGATAGAACGTTGCCAGCGTCGTGTTCCGCCGGAGTGTCCCGGTTTCGACTTCGACTCCGACAACCGCGGGATCGGACTGTCGGAAGACGTGATCCTCAAGAATCCGCACTTGAGCCGGCCGGGCGATGTTCTGGAGAACAGCCTCCTGTTGGGCGGCCTCGCGCTCGGTGACGAACTCTTGGTAGTTCTCAATGAGTTCGTAGATCACGTCGCTCTTGAAGACCTCAACATCGGACTCCTCGATGCGCTGTTCGGCCGCCGGAAGCACATCGACGTTGAACCCAAGAATGGCCTCGTGTTTGGGGGCCGACGCTGTTGAGGCCACCGAGACATCCTTCGGGGCAATCTGGCCGACATCCGCCCGGACGATCGGAATCTCCTCCTCCTCAAGGGTTGTGGCGAGTGCTTCGAGACTCCCGAGTGTGTCGGCCTTGACGACAATGCCCTCCTCGGCGGTCTCAACGGTGACCTCCGCGAGTTCGGCGTTAACCTCTGCGATGACCGCCTCGACCGACCGGTCGCGAACGACCCGGAGCGGTGCGCCCGCCATCGCCTCGTCCAACTCCGGGGCGGCGACCTTGATCCCGTCGGCTGCCTTGACCGACTGAACGCGCTCGAACTGACGCTCGGTGCGTATCTCTGCCAGCGGCTGCGGCTTGAGCAGTGCGCGCACCTCGGTCACGATCGGCTCGTTCTCGCCGCCGACGACGATTGTGTCGTCAACGTTGAGCGTCCCGTCGTATAGCACCACGTCAACGGTCGTGCCAAAGCCCTTCTCCTCTTTGACCTCAAGAATCGTCCCGACACCCGGCCCCTCAACATCGATGGCCATGCGATCGCGCATGTACCGCTGGGAGAGGCCGATCATGACCGTCAGCAGGTCGGGAATACCTTCGCCGGTGATCGCACTGACCGGGACGACCCCGACGTTCGCCTGGAAATCCTGCACCCGCCAGTACAGATCCGCGGAAAAGCCCGCGTCCGATAGCTCGCCGATGAGTTCGTAGAGCCGCTCATCGTGATCCGATCGCACGCGATCGGACTGTGACTCGTAGGTCTGCTGGATCGGCGCCCCCTCGATAGAGTTCCATCCGGGGATCGTATCGATTTTATTGGCGGCAACGATAAATGGTGTTTCCGTTCGCTTGAGGATTTCGACGGCCTCCTCGGTCTGCGGCTGAAAGCCGTCGGTCACGTCAACCACGAGGACGGCGATGTCAGCCAGCGCGCCGCCTCGGGAGCGCAATGTCGTAAAGGAGTGATGTCCTGGCGTGTCGATAAACAACAGCCCGGGGAGATCAAAATCACCAGGCGTGACCAGATCGCCGGCGATCCGCGAGATGACCTCCAGTGGAACCGCCGTCACGCCGATGTGCTGGGTGATCGCTCCGGCCTCCCCCTCGACGACCGCCGAGCCGCGAATCTGATCGAGCAGGCTGGTCTTGCCGTGATCGACGTGTCCGAGGACCGCCGCGATCGGCGTTCTGAGCTGCTCGGCCTCCGCGTCCGTGGACGCGGGATTGGCGTCCGCGTCTGTGTTCATATCCGACATGGGTCCCACCGGAGAAGATCCGTACCGACCGGTTTGCTTGCCCGACAATTAAGTCCATCGTCATCACGCCAGCCCCGGGTCACCACCCCGTGGCGTTTATATTATTCGGGAAGAAACGACGGTTTATGCAACAAATCCTCGCCAAGCAACTCTCGGAGAAGGCCGTCATCGGCACTGACGGCACCGAGATTGGCTCCCTGTATAACGTTACAATGGATATCGATACCGGCCGGCTGGAGTATCTCATTGTCTCGGCGAACAACGCGGCGGCCGAGCTTGACTTCGAAACCGACCAGCAGGGTCGGTACCTCATCCCACAGCACCTCGTTGAATCGGTCAAAGATCATCTTGTCATCAACCTGCAGTAATGCACGTTCTCGATTCTTCGGCGTTCATTAACGAGTACCACACCGACGAGGATACCGCGAGTATTCCGATGGTCCACGAGGAACTTGAAGGCGAAAGCGCGTTCCGGTTTGACGCGATGGAAGGTGCTGGGATGCACATCCACATCCCCGAACAGGACACCGTTGAACATGTCCGTCGAACGGCCGTTGAGACCGGCGACGCGGAGGAACTCTCCGATACCGACATCCGGCTGGTTGCAGCGGCGCTTGAACTCGGCGGTCGCCTCGTCACCGATGACTACGCCATGCAGAACGTCGCGGAGAGCCTTGATGTTGAGGTTGAGGTCATCGCCCGGGAGGGTATCACCGAGCAACGCGACTGGCTGTTTCAGTGCCAGGGCTGTGGTCGGGAGTTTGAGGAACACCACGACCGATGTCCGATCTGCGGCACTGAACTCGCCCGAAAGAACCCACAGAACATGTGAACTACCCCACCCTGCTCGGGTTGACGCGCTCGCTACGGGTGGGGCTTCCTGGTTCCGCGACGCGCTTTTCCACTGGAACAGAGACTCGGCAGAACGAGGCGCATGAACCGGATACCTTCTAGATGACGTACCCAATAC
>JBKHFN010000015.1:0-13569 GCA_046540195.1 Salinarchaeum sp. | reverse complement strand
GAGCAGAGTGGGTCAACCCCCCCATCGAGATCACGTCTACGCCGGTCGCCGCGTAGGCAGCGAGCGTGTCCTGATCGATCCCGCCGCTGGCCTCGGTCACCACGCTCGGATCGGTCGTCGTAACCGCCTCGACAGCCGCCTCGGTATCGGCTGGCGAGAGGTTGTCGAGGAGGATAGCGTCGATATCGTGCTCAGCAGCACGGCGCGCCTGAGCCGGTGACTCGGCTTCGACTTCAATCGGCGTCACAAAGGAAGTGCGCTCACGGATGTGCTCAATCGCCGAGGGAAGTCCCATCTCGGCGATATGGTTGTCTTTGATCATCGCGGCGTGCGAAAGATCAAGCCGATGCGTGTCACCGCCACCAGCCGCAACCGCGCGCTTTTCCAGTCCACGCAGCCCGGGCGTCGTCTTGCGCGTCGCCGCGACGGTCACATCCTCGCGCACGGCCGCAGCGGTCTCGACCGCCTGTCGGGTCCGGGTGGCGACCCCCGAGGCGTGCGCAACGAGATTGACCGCAACACGCTCGCCCCGCAGGATGGCCTGTGCTGGGCCCTCGATGGTCATCACTAGATCGTCTGCATCGATGTGATCGCCGGCGGAGACGGATGTTTCGACAGCCACATCGAGATACTTGAAAACGGCCGTGGCAGCCTCAACCCCGGCAATCACGCCAGATTCGGTCGCAATCAGCCGGCCAGCTGTCCGACCGGGAACCGCATTGACCACATCGTGGTGGCCGAGGTCCTCCCGGAGCCACCGTTCGACGGCAGCGTCAGTCACGACCATGGCCAGCGGGTGTTGGAGTCGGGGCGTCGACAAGAGAGTGACACCCAACGCTCTCGGGTTCGGCGGCCGCCGCTTCGGCGATCAGCACGGCCGTGATGGTCGCGTTTCGCAGCTCGGTAAGCGCCCGCGAGTGTCGAGTGCGCACGTAGGCGTCGAGTTCACCCTTGAGCCGACGGAGCTCCGTCTCGGCACGGTCGAGGCCAGCCGGGGTGCGACGGATGCCGAGGAACTGCGCGGTAAGTTCATGGAGATGCTCAAACTTCGCCGCAACGAACCCATCAGGAAGTGGGCGGTCACGAGCGGGGGGAATATCCACCGACGGCTGTGGCGGCGCCGGCTCAGCAGCCGCCGTCTGTCCCGCCCGACGTCCCCAGACGAGGCCCTCAAGCAGGCTTGTGGAGGCCAGTCGGTTGGCGCCGTGGACACCGGTGCGGGAACACTCGCCGACGGCATACAGTCCAGACCGGGTTGTCCGCCCACGGTCGTCAACATCGATCCCACCGCAGAGGAAATGCTCGGAGGGAGCGACAGGGATACCCGTAGCGGGGTCAACACTATGTTCGCGGCAGAGCGTCGCGAGGTCGGCGAACTCCTCTTCGAAGGGTACCGCGGAGACATCAAGTCGGACACGGCCGGTCCGTTCGCGCTCGCGGTCAATCGCCCGGGCGACGACGTCACGGGGGGCCAGTTCAGCGTCGTCGTGATAGGCCGGCATGAACCGCTCGCCATCGGCATTCCGAAGAACGGCTCCCGCACCGCGGACCGCCTCGCTAATGAGGACAATCTCGTCGCCCTCGACACCCGGCGCCGCTGGATCGATCGCCGTTGGGTGAAACTGTACGAACGCCATGTCGGCGGTTTCCGCGCCGACAAGCGACGCCATGGCGATGCCGTCGCCGGTCGCGGTGTCAGGATTTGTCGACCGGGGATAGAGCGCGCCAATTCCGCCAGTTGCTAGCACCGTTGCCCCGGCGTAGACAGGGGTTCCCGGCGACGGGGTATCGAGAACGGCACCGACGATGCGCCCACCGGTATCGATCAGTCGCCGAGCAGCCGTGTCGGTCAGGAAGGTGATATCGGAGTGCTCATCGAGGTATGCGAGAAACGGTCGGAGAATGTGCTGGCCGGTCGAGGCCCCGACATGAAGGATCCGGCTGGTCGAGTGGGCGGCCTCGCGGTGGTAATCAAGGGTGCCGTCGGCGGCCCGATCCAACGGCACCGCAAGCGTATCGAGAAGAACATCCTCGACGGCGTCAGGAGCCGCTTCGACAAGGACGTCGACCGCCTCGGGGTCGGCTGTCCCATCGCTAGCGGCAATGAGGTCGCGCTTGAACTGTTTGGGATCCTCTCTGGTTGTCGCAATCCCACCCTGTGCCCAGTCTGTCGAGGCCCCCTCGGGGCGGTCGGCCTTGGTGACGACGGTGACGTCGGCACCCGCCCGCGTCGCTGATAGAGCGGTCGCACAGCCGGCAATGCCGGCACCAATCACGAGGACATCGGTGGTGTCTGGTGGCGTCGTCATGTGTCAAGAGCAAGCATCCGGTCGATCGCCGTCATCGCCGCGGTGCGTTCATCCGCTGGGACGTCGATGACGTTGTGTTCGCGCTCTTCGGTAAGTTCCTCAAGCACCCACGCGAGGTAGTTGGGGTCGATCTGGCGCATGGCGTTACAGTCCATGCACTCCTCGCCACAGAGCGGGATGACATCGACATCCGCGTGCCAGCGATCGAGATGGTGGGCTAGGTGCATCTCGGTGCCGATGGCCCACGTCTCGCCGGGGTCGGCCTCGGCAACAGTCTCGCGGATCGTGGCGGTCGACCCGACGACATCCGCCGCCTCGACGACCTCGTGACGACACTCTGGGTGGACAACGACGTTCGCCTCGGGGCGGCGTTCGCGCAGCGCAGCGACGTGCTCGCGGGTGAACCGGTCGTGGACCTGGCAGTAGCCGTCCCAGGCGATCACACTGGCGTCGGCGGCCTCCGCTGGGTCGGTGCCCTCGGGGTTCCACGGATCCCAGACGACCACCTCATCGGCAAGACCGAGGCGGTGAGCGGTATTGATCGCGAGGTGCTTGTCGGGGAGAAACAGGATGGTCTCGCCGTGGTCAAGGGCCCACTCGAAAGCGGCGTCGGCGTTCGAGGAGGTGCAGACGATGCCATCGTGTGCGCCGGTAAAGGCCTTCAGACTGGCATAGGAGTTCATGTAGGTAATCGGCACGAGATCCGCTGGATCAACCGTCTGGGTGAAGGCGTCCCAGGCGTGTTTGACCTGCGGTGTCTCGGCCATACCAGCCATCGGGCAGGAGGCTGCCATCGAGGGTAACAGGACAGACTGATCCTCGTCGGTGATCATATCGGCTGTCTCAGCCATGAACGTCACCCCACCGAAGACGACATAGGAGGCGTCGGTGTCGGCGGCGGCCTTTGAGAGTTGGTAGGAATCTCCAACGAAATCAGCGTGCTCGATGATCTCCTGGCGCTGGTAGTTGTGTCCGAGGACGACAACGTCATCGCCGAGTGCCTCAAGAGCAGCGGCGATACGGTCGGATCGGTCTGCGGAATCGAGGTCACGGTACTCGGGCGGCAGCGGATCAAGCCCAGTGTATCGAAAGAGGCTCAGATCCGCCTCGGTATCGTCAGTATCCATCTGCGTCACAGGTTATCACTCAGTACCACTAGTCCAATGGTCCGTATTGAAAATATTTTCTCTTCAAACAACCCAATATCGCCACCAATCGCTGATTATTAGGCAATACTTTCAGCTATCAGCAGACAACAGATCGAACCGAGAGGCGATTGCTACAACGAGAAGGATTTGACGGTGGAATACTCTGGTCCATCGGGCGTGAGTTTAGACTCGGTGAGCGCGACAGTCTCCGCGCTGAACCGGCCGAGGTCTGGGGTACGCGTACGGACGGTTTGCTGGACGAGTTGCTTGCCACCGGCGTGGTTCATCCGGGCGATCGTGACGTGGGGCGTGAATTCGTGCGTTTCGGCCTCAAAGCCGGCCGCCACGGCCTGCTGTTCAATCGCCTCGTGCAGTTGGACGAGCGGGGCGCTTCCCTGTTCGATGCCGACCCAGAGCACGCTGATGTACTCGAGTGAGGGGAACACGCCGAGGTCCTCAACGGACACCTCAAAGGGATCAACGGCAGCGTCATCAATGCCAGCAGCGACCATGTCGGCGACCGTATCGAGTTGATCCGGGGCAACCTCGCCGAGAAACTTGAGGGTGATGTGTGCCTGTGTCGGGTCGGTGAATGAGAGGCCCGATGCGTCCTCGAACTCCGACTGGACGGCGCGAACGGCATCGGCGAGACGATCGGGAAGATCAACGCTGACGAACAGTCGCATGGGTGTGGGTCACACCGGCTGGGAGAAAAACCGTATCATCACTGATCCCGGAGTGACGAAAGGTATAACTGCGCATGCGGGCCAGTACCGGGTGATGAATGGGGTCGGCAAGCCCGCTGGAATGACCGTAGTAGGGGCGTGAGCGCCCCCACCACTTCCTCACCGACTGTTTTCTGCCGTCACCAGCCGCCGACCATCCGAATCACGCAGTCATGTCGAACACACACCAAAACCACGACACGCCGGACCGCAGCCCCCACGAGGAGGCACGCCTCGATGGGGCGTACGACCCCGAAACCGTCGAATCGCGCTGGCAGGCGTACTGGGTTGAGGAGGGGACGTATACCTACGAGGATGTCGCCGACCCCGACCTCGCCTTTGCGATTGATACGCCGCCACCGACCGTCTCAGGGAGCCTGCACATGGGTCACCTCTATGGGTTCACCCTGCAGGACTTTATCGCCCGGTTCCACCGGATGTACGAGTCGGACACGCTGTTCCCGTTTGGCTACGACGATAACGGCATCGCCAGCGAACGGCTCACCGAGCGCGAACTCGGTATTAACCACAGCGACTTCGCCCGACGAGATTTCCAGGAGAAGTGTCGAACAGTCTGTCAGGACTACGAAGCGGAGTTCACCGAGAAGGTCCAGGGGCTTGGGACCTCAATTGACTGGAACCGGACCTACAAGACCATCGAACCGCGCGTCCAGCGGATCTCACAGCTGTCGTTCATCGATCTCTATGAACAGGGCCGTGAGTACCGCCGGCGGGCGCCGACAATCTGGTGTCCGGACTGCGAAACGGCCATCTCGCAGGTCGAAATGGAGGACGCCGAGCGCGACTCACACTATAATGATGTCGCCTTCGAACTGGTTGATCTTGGCGGGGACCCACCGGCGGATCCGACAGATGACGCCGAGTATCCGACGCCAACAGCTCCTGGTGACGACATCGTCATTTCGACAACCCGTCCGGAGTTGCTGCCGGCGTGTGTGGCCATGTTTGTTCACCCTGAGGACGACCAGAACGCCCACCTTGTCGGCGGCACCGCCCGTGTGCCGTTGTTCAACCACGAGGTGCCGATCCTTGCTGATGACCGTGTTGACCCTGAGGAAGGAACCGGTGTCGTCATGAGCTGTACCTTCGGCGATCAGACCGACATTGAGTGGTATCAGGCCCACGATCTTGCGTTGCGGATCGCCATCGACGCCTCAGGGACGATGACCGACCGCGCTGGCGACTACGAGGGACTGTCGACGAAGGAGGCCCGCGAGGCCATCGTTGAGGACCTCGATGCAGCTGGTCGGCTTCGTGATCGGCGGGCAATCACCCACACAGTCAACGTCCACGAGCGCTGTGGAACAGATATCGAGTTCCGCGTGACCGAGCAGTGGTACGTCGAACTCCTCGATAAAACCGACGAGTACCTTGAGGCCGGCGCGTCGATGGACTGGTACCCCGAAAAGATGTTCACCCGGTACGAACACTGGATTGAGGGGCTCGAATGGGACTGGTGTATCTCCCGCCAGCGCGACTCGGGGATTCCGTTCCCGGTGTGGTACTGCGAGGACTGCGGCGAGGCGATCCTCGCCGACCGCGAGCAGCTTCCGGTCGACCCCCTCGCCGACGACCCACCGGTTGAGGCCTGTCCGGCGTGTGGCCACGAGCACTTTGTTCCCGAAGAAGACGTCTTCGACACGTGGGCAACCTCCTCGTTGACGCCACTGATCAACTGTGGGTGGGAGCCGGCAGAACTCGGGACCGGCGAGGCGACCCCCGAGGAGTTCGAAAACCCCGAGTTGTACCCGATGGATCTCCGGCCTCAGGGTCACGACATTATCTCATTCTGGCTGTTTCACACTATCGTCAAGTGCTACGAGCACACCGGCGAGGTGCCTTTCGATGCCGTGATGATCAACGGGATGGTCCTTGATGAAAACCGCGAGGCGATGTCCAAGTCCAAGGGTAACATCGTCGCCCCCGACGAGGTACTTGCGGAGTTCCCGGTCGATGCGACCCGGTACTGGGCGGCCGGGACCTCAATTGGTGATGACTTCCCGTTCAAGGAGGGCGACCTGGAGGCCGGCGAGAAGCTCCTCCGGAAGCTCTGGAACGCCTCCAAACTCGTTGACCAGCTGGCGCCGACAACGGTTGAGCCGCCAGCCGAACTCGATCCGATCGATGAGTGGCTACTGGCTGAGCTCGACGGTGTGATCGCGGAGATCGCCGATTACTTCGAGGCGTATGAGTTCTCGAAGGCTCGCAACCGGCTGCGGACGTTCTTTTGGAACACCTACTGTGACGACTACCTCGAGATCGCCAAACAGCGACTCGATGACACCTCTCGGCAGTCGACGGAGTTCGCCCTTGTGCGGGCCCACCAGACATTTCTGAAGCTGTTCGCGCCGCTGTTGCCCCACATCACTGAGGAGATCTGGCAAGCTCGCTACGGTGACGGCACAAGCATCCACACGCTTGACTGGCCGACACCAACCGGTTATGAGGCCAACGAGACCGCCGGCGAAACGGCGATGGCAGTCATCGGTGCTCTCCGGCGGTACAAGACCGATCGGCAGCTGGCGTTAAACACCGACCTCACAGAAGCGGTCGTCTACGGCGACGTAGCCGGCTTTGAGGATGCGATCCAGGAGGTCATGCACGTTGAGACACTCACCACCAGCGACGAACCGGCACCCATCGAGACCGAAATCGTTGATGTTGATCTTGAGTACGCCACACTCGGACCCGAGTATGGCGCGAAGATCGGCGAGTTCGACCAAGCCATTGAGGCCGGCGAGTACACCGTTACCGACGATGGGCTCGAGATTGCCGGTGAGACGCTCGCTCCCGATACCTACGAGCTTGAGGAGGCGCGAACCTACGACGGCGAGGGCGACCTCGTTGAAACCGACGAAGCCGTTGTGATCGTTCGTCAGTAGCCGATCGCACACGGCGAACGAGAACGTTTATTGACCGGCCGCTGATAGCCTGGGGTATAATGGCAGACGAAGAGGACCTCCGCGAGCAACTGGTTGCTGCCTTCGAAGGGGCCGACTACCCGGTTGGAGGACCGATGGATCTTCTCCCGGCACTGCCTGACGGCCCAGCAACCCGGTTCGAGTCGGGGGACTTCTCGATGACGGCGATGGAAATGCACTCGAAGCTCTCCAGTGAGTTTCCTTACGAGAGTGCCGACGCCCTTGTCGACGACCTCATTGCAGAGTTGCGCGCCAACGGCTACGTGTGAGCCGCTGAGGAGTGGTGTGTCGAAGCACGCAGATGGCGTTGTCTGTGGACAGGTAGCAAGGATTTTCCCCTCTGGGAGATATGCTCCGCCGTGGACGGGGACCGACCGGAGTCTGGAGATACTAGCAACACACAAACAGACGATACCTTCGTCTTTCCAGCCGAGGACACAGGAGAGCAGGAACCCAACGCGTCGCTCCCGACTGGAACACTCAAACAGGCCGTCGTCGACACGGTCAGCCACTATTATACGACGGAGTCGGAGCTCGATCTGCCGGTCCCCGATCGCGAAGCGATTCGCGACCAGTACTTCGAGTGGTCCTATCTGGATCGTGTCACCGCAATCGAACACTACTGGCTGAACCGCCCCCACGCCTTCGCCTCGATCGTTTACGATCCAGAGGCGCGGGCCTACCGGTATCTCATCAACGAGGTCGGCCTCGACGAGTTCGAATCTTACGTTCGGGCGGATCTCACAGAGGTACTCCGAGACGTTCTGTTGTACCGGGAAGTAGACGAAACGTCACGTGAGCGGGTGTTCCAGAACGAGGTCGTCGAGTTGCTCGCTGAGTACGGCGACGGTCTCGATGCGGCTACGCTTCGCAAGTTGCAGTATTACCTGCAACGAGACTTTGTTGGCTACGCGGAACTCGATCCGCTGATGCACGATACGCACATCGAGGATATCTCGTGTGTTGGACCCGATTTGCCGGTGTTTATTTATCACGAAAACTACCGCGACCTGCGAACCAGTCTCAGCTTTGAGGACGAACGGCTCTCGACGTTCGTGACCCGGTTGGCCCAGCGAAGCGGGAAACACATCTCGATGGCCGACCCGCTCGTTGATGGCAGCCTCCCGGATGGCTCCCGAATCCAACTCACGCTCGGAACCGACGTGAGTGCACGCGGGTCGAACTTCACAGTCCGGAAGTTCGCCGCGACGCCATACACCCCGGTCGATCTAATCGAGTTGGGGACGATATCGCTTGATATGGCGACGTACCTCTGGCTCGCCGTACAACACGAGATGGACACGCTGTTCGTCGGCGGGACCGCCAGCGGGAAAACCACGACCATGAACGCGAGTGCGTTCTTTGTCCCGCCAAACAGCAAGGTGATCTCCATTGAGGACACCCGTGAGATCACGCTGCCACACGACAACTGGATCCAGAGTCTAACCCGTGATGCAACGGGCGGCGAGCAGACCGGGATCGGGATGTACCGGCTCCTGCGGGCCGGGTTGCGACAGCGCCCGGAGTATCTCCTAGTCGGGGAGATCCGGACCGACCCGGATGTGGCACTGACGTTCTTTCAGGCGATTGCCTCCGGACACACGGGCTTTAGCACGTTTCACGCCGACAGCGTCGAGACGGCGATCGACCGGCTCACAAACGATCCGCTCGCGGTGCCCGAGCAGATGGTGCGGGCGCTTGACGTAATTGTCCTCCAGCGACAGTCCTTCCTCGGGAGTCGGCGCGTCCGTCGGGTGAACAAGGTCGTCGAGCTCGGGGTCGCAGAGACGGATACCAATACCATTGAACCGCGGACCATCTACCGATGGGATGTTAGCGATGACACGTTCGAACAGGTGAACGAACCACAGCTATACCATCAGATTCGCGACGTGCGCGACTGGTCTGCAGCGCATTTAGAGGACGAGTTCGAGACACGACGGAACCTCCTGCAGTACCTCGTTGAGTCCGATGTTGACGATCACCGGGCGATCGCCGGGGTGCTTCATACGTTCGTTCGTGATCCGGAATCGGTCGTTCCGGAGCTACAGGCGGGGACGCTTGATCCGACCGAGTATGTCTGACCGACCCGACACCGATCAGCCGGCTCCGGAGCGGGGAGCAGTCGACTCTACGACTGATGTACGCGAGGCCGTCCATCTCAGACGCTATGGCCGGCTCCGGGCCGCGATCAAGCGTCGACAGGACCGGTTCGAAGGGTATCGGCGGCGGTTGAATCAGGCCCGGATCGGCGTCCCGGTCGACCTCTATCTCACCCGTACGGTCGCCGTTGCCGGGCGAACAGCACTCGTCACGGCCGCAATTGGACTGGCAATCGGCCTGATCTGGTGGTATCGCGGAGGAATCGGGTGGCCCTATGCGGTTGGCATCGGTGTTATGATCGGGATACTCGGCGGCGGGATCGTCGGGGGTTGGCGGCTGGGGCGACCGGTACTCAATGCACGACGACGGCGTGCACGGATCGACTATCTCCTCCCCTATGGCGTCGCCTACCTCTATGCGCTGTCACAGGGTGGCGTGTCGCTGTTTGATGCGATCCGGGCGCTGGCGGACGCACGCGCCGAATACGGAGCCCTCGCCGCAGAGTTCGAGACGGCGATCAACGACATCGACCACCATGGGGCCGCACCAATCGGGGCACTCGAGACCCTCAAGGATCGGACCGCAAGCGACGCGTTGGCGTCGTTCCTCGAAGGACTGATCGGGACCGTCGAGTCCGGCGGAAACGTTACGCGATATCTTGAATCACAATCAGAGGAGTTCTACCGCGAGGTTGAGCGCGAGCAGAGCGCCTTTCTCGAAGAGGTTGCGCTGTATGCCGAACTCTACGTGGGACTGTTGGTCGTGGCGCCTATTTTCGCCGTGATCGTACTTGTCGTCGTAGGAGTCATCGGCGGGTCCGGGGCAATCCTCCCGCTCGCAGCGGTAATTTACGGCGGGGTCCCGCTCCTGACAGCCGGATTCCTCTGGGTGACCGCCGGGCTCGCGCGGGCGCCGACGGCGATCGCGCGCGAACACGCCGACTCCGGATACCTACCGGTTCCCGAGTCCGTCACCAACGACGAACGGCTCGATCGGTATCTCCGCCATCGGACTCCAGGCCGGCTGGCAGCGTTACGCGAGCGTCCGGTAGCGTGGCTTCGTGGACGCCCAATCCGCGTGCTGTTCGTGAGTGCGCCGGTAGCAATCGGAGTCGTCATCGAGGGAGCGGCCACAGGACTCCTCACACCGCCTGCGTGGACAACACAGCCGGTTGTGACGACGGCGAGCTACGTGGTCCTGCCGATCACGATCACGCTGGGGCCCTTCGCGATGCGATACGAGCGCACCGTGCGGCGCGATCGCGCCCGGGGGCGAGCACTCCCGGACCTCCTCGAACAGCTGTCGGGCGCCAACCGACAGGGACTGACGCTTGCCGAAGGGCTTGAACTGACCGCCAAGCGGGCCACCGGCGCCCTCAGCACCGAACTCAAACGGGCTGCCAACGATGTCCGGTGGGGAGCAGCCGTCGGTGAGGCGTTCGATCGGCTCCGCCGTCGACTCAAACTCGCATCGGGCGACCGAACGATTGCGTTGTTGACCGACGCGAGCCGCTACAGCAGCAATCTCTACCGTGCCAT
Organism: Salinarchaeum sp.; assembly: GCA_046540195.1. Classification (GTDB taxonomy): domain Archaea; phylum Halobacteriota; class Halobacteria; order Halobacteriales; family Salinarchaeaceae; genus CAZFMU01. The sequence goes on along the minus strand of JBKHFN010000015.1, from coordinate 2,804 downwards.
CGATATTGCTGCACAGGACGCCCAGCGCGAGCACGAACTCGCTGCCGACCGTCGCAGCGAAACCCAAAGCTACGTCGTGATCGTGCTGATCAGCTTTGGATTGTACCTGTTCATGCTGGTCATCATCGACCGATTCTTTCTCGCCCAGCTGGCTGTACTTCCTGAGGTTGAGATCACCACTGGAGTCTTTGGACAGGCGTTGAACACCACCATCGATCGCAGTCAATACCGGCTGTTGTTGTTACACGCGGCACTCGTCCAGGGCTTCGGGGCCGGGCTCGTGGCTGGCGAACTCGGCGAGGGATCCTGGGCAAGCGGACTCAAATACAGCCTGGCGTCGATCCTTGTTGCAACCGGGGTCTTCGCCCTCTTCGTCTGACGCGGACGGTGTTTTAAGTGACCATCGGGTGTAGGACAGGCATATGAGGCTGTGGACCGACCGACGGGGGCAGTCGGTCTGGGTGGGATTCGTCCTTCTGTTGGGCATCCTTGTGATCGCCTTTGCGGGCTATCAGGCGGTGCAGGTGCCGCAACAGAACGCCGATACCGAGTTCGATCACAGCCAGACGGTTCAGGAGGATCTGATTGAGCTACGCAACACACTAGTGAACGCCCGATCCGATGAGACACTCCGATCAACGAGCGTCAAGCTCGGGACACGGTATACAACCCGGCTGTTCGCAATCAACCCGCCACCACCGTCGGGTGCGCTCGAAACCGTCGATCCAGCGCGGAATGTCACCATCTCGAACGCGGAGGTCATCGGTGGGCCTTACACGAGGCCTACCGACACGATTCTTGAGACGGGATACGACACCAGGTGGCTACGGTATACCCCGTCGTACAGCGAGTATCAGAACGCACCAACGACGGTTTACGAGCACTCATTGGTGTACAACCGCTTTGCGGAGGCCACGATTCCGATCACGGATCAGCACGTGATCGACGGCGATCGGCTCAACATCGTACTTCTTGAGGGTGCCTACGACCGTCAGGGCACACAGGCGATCGCCGTCGATCCAGCGGTTCTGAGCGGTCCGACGCGAGATCTGCGAATTGCCAAAGAGGGGAGCGGGCCGATCGTGCTCAGACTGCCAACCCAGCAGCCCGGTCTCTGGGAGGCGCAACTCGCTAACGAACCCGATGCGACCGTCATCGCCAACGGCAGCGATTATATCGATATCGGCCTCGAAAAGCAGGAGTACACCCTCCAGATGGCCGCAGTCGGGCTTACCGGTGGAGAATCGCGGTCCACCTTCGATATCGCCCCGCAGGAGAACGTCACCCAGCCGGCACCAACAGTGTACAACGTCAGTTGGGATCGCGACGCGATGGCCGCCCAGTCGGGAGTGACCCGTGTTGGTGATCAACTCGAGATCATCGAGAGCACTGACACGGTCAACGGCGTAGTGGTCGTCACAAACCAGGCCGGCGAGCCGATCACGTCCGCGACCGTCGACATCGGGACGGCCGATGAGGGGGTCGTAGAGGTCACGACGAGTACAGCGCAAACAGATCCCAGCGGGACGGCAACAGCAGCATTGGAGGTTGAAGACACCGGGAGCACCCGACTGTATGCGAGTGCCGGGGACGACACGGCTGTCCTCGGAGTTGACGTGATCGGACAGAATTACATTATCGAGTCAGTGACCGCTACTGCTACTGGCGGAGGAGACAATATCGATGTGACTATCGATGTAACGACCGATGATCCCAACGCTGAGCTCCTGATCGAGAGCCTTCGACAGAATGGGATGGTACGCGACAGCACGACCGTTGGTGCAACTGATGGCACCTACACGATCAAGGGTGCAAATCAGGCCGACCGGATACGCGTTGAGCTACGCGACGGAGCTGGTACCGTCCGCGACAGCGTGACGATCGACTATCCCTGACTCAGGGATGGGCAAAGTACGCGACAATCTCAGGATCGGTGGCGTCAATTCGGGCGAAGCCCACGCGCTCGAACTGAAGCACCGCATCAGAGTCAACGTCGGCAAGGCCGGGTTCAGCCCGTCCGGAAACATCGCCGTCGGGCGTTCGGAGTGTGACCGGAATCGAGGCGTCCGCCGGAGCCCAGTGGATCACCGATAGTTCACCCGATCGGACCGCCTCAATGTCGTCATCGGTCCCGACGAACCCCTCGTCGGTGCGACGAACGGGACCAAGCCCCTTGAGCCAGACCCGCTCGCCGACAGCCGGAAGATCATCAGACTCGACAAGTACGGCATCGTCAACGGGGATCTCGCGGGTGCCGCGATCGTACTCGGGATGAACTGGCGGATGTGCGACAGCGTCAGTACCGCTGATCGGCACGCGCTCGCCCTCGCGGACGTAGAAATACCGGTCAGCATCGGCGTCGATCCGCTCGCGGTTGTTCGCGTAGATCGTGCTCATCGAGAGGTCAACGTTGGAGGTCGAGGTGCCAAGTTGGACCATCGCCTCAACGATGGCATCCCCACGGATGCCGCGACGGCGCAGACTCGCGAGCGTCGGGGCACGCGGGTCGTCCCACCCATCAAGATCACCGTCGGCGATCAACTCGGCGATTGAGGAGGTCGACAGCGGGACACCGTAGCCCTCGACTTGGACGTGCCCCCAGTGGATGACTTCGGGATACTCCCAGTCAAAGTAGTCATAGAGGAACTGCTGGCGCTTGGCGGAATCCTGTAGGTCAATCCCGCGGATGATGTGCGTGATGCCGATCTCGTGATCGTCGATCCCTGACTGAAAGTCGAGCATCGGCCAACACCGGTACTCGCTGGCCGCCTCGCGGGGATGGGGTGTATCGATCATCCGGAAGG
>JBKHFN010000014.1:0-13648 GCA_046540195.1 Salinarchaeum sp. | reverse complement strand
TGCCCGAACCTCGTACTCCGGAGTCTCGCGGACGGTCGTTCCTGGCGTAACGGGCTTGATCTCGACCGAAAACCCTGGCCGGCCGCTCGCAGCAAATATGAACGATCTTAGATCAGACGCCGTCCCCGGTGGAACGTGGATCGTCAACGGTGCTGACCGATCGTTGAAATCGAGTGTCTCGATGAGTCCGGGGAGGCCATAGATGTGATCGCCGTGGGTGTGCGTAATGAAGATATCAGTGATGTCGAATCCGGTGTGAAACTGCATCATCTGGCGTTGGGTGCCTTCGCCGCAGTCGAAGAGCAACCGGTCGCCGTCCCGGTTGATCATGATTCCCGGGAGACTGCGGGCCGTTGTCGGGACGGCTCCACTAGTGCCGAGAAACGTCACGCGCAGGGTCATGGCTGTAGCTGGGAGCAGCAGTCCTATACGCCCTTTGACCACGATCAGGGCGTGAGCCGCGAGACAGCGAGAAACTCGACCCCGTCGTCGGCCGGCCAGGCGTACACCAGATCCTTTCGGACCCCATGGGCCAACCGGACGTCAAGTGAGAGATCTCGCGGCACGACCGACGTGCTGGGAGCCAGCACCCGGATCAGCCGGTTTGAGTGCCCGAGGTTCTCAACCGAGTCGATAGCGTCGTAGGTGCGAAAATCGGCGCCGAACTTGAATCCCGTCTTCGGGACGATGCCGCGCTCGCGTAACGCGGCGTAGACCTGCAGTCGCCGGTCGAAGTGATCTCCCTCAACGGCCCGTCCACGCTCGACAACGGCGTCGTACCCACCCGGGATCCGCAGTCGCCCGGCGGCGACTAACTGGGCCGCCTCAAGGAGCGATAACTGGAGGGCGTCGCTCGCTGCTGCGTCGTCGCGTGACCCAAGCGGGTGACCATAGAAGGCCGATTCGTACAGGCCTGCCGGCGGATCCCAACAGATCACCCGGTCGGTCAATAGTGTGGCCTCCGGGACCGTCTCGGCTCCAATGGCGGCGTCGGTCGTACCTTTCGGGTCGGTTCGCTCGGGGGCGAAGTACGTGACTTCACTTTCCTCGTCGACCACCGATAGAACGCACTCTCCAAGGGCTGGCGGATCAAGCGGCTCACGCTCGCCAACAACCCGAATCTGGTGGGCAACCGCTCCGTCTTCGGGCCCGCTGCCACGCTTGTAGACCACGAAGTCAGCATTCGATGCCGGATCGTCAACCCATTCTGAGCGCGCCGGTGAGAGGTAAAAGCCACGCTGACGGAGATCAAGATAGACCAAAAAGAGCGCGCCGAACCGGGTGTCGTCAACGCGTTCGAGAAACCGCTTGAATCCAAGCCCCTCACCCCCGATCCGCACCGCGTTGAGATCGCCGCGAAACAGGAGGTGGGCCGCCTCAACGCGCGACAAGGCAATCTCGTTGCCGCCGAGTGGATAGCCGTACCCACGTGCATCGTAAAACCGCTGTCGGGCATCGCCGCCGGCGACGATCCGGTCGTCCCGGAGTGTGGCCTCCATTACCGTTGAATGGCCGTCGCCCGGCCAAAAGCCCCCCGATCCATTCGGTCTGCCGAGACGATCACAGTCAGTCGCTCCTCACCTTAGGACACCACCGTCGCCTCGAAAGGTCCGTAATCCCATGCCCCACAATCGTAACTCATGGCATTCTTCGATCGCGTGGCCGAGCGGATCGCGGCCATCGACAGCATCGTTTCCGTTGGCCTCGACCCCGATCTTGACCGCCTGCCGGCATCACTTGCCGATCACGATCTCCCGCGGTGGGCGTTTAACCGACGGATCATTGACGCGACCCACGAGCATGCGGCTGTGTATAAACCCAACGCAGCCTTCTACGAGGATCCGGACGGGTGGCGAGCGCTTGAGGAGACCATTGCGTACGCCCATGGCAAGGATATACCCGTCATTCTCGACGCGAAGCGAGCGGATATTGGCAATACAGCCCGTCAGTACGCCCGGCTGCTTGACCAGGCCGACGCTATCACGGTCTCGCCGTACATGGGCCAGGACTCGCTTGCTCCCTTCCTTGATCGGTCCGACTCCGGGGTGTTTATTCTCTGTCGCACCTCCAATGCCGGGAGTGCTGACCTCCAGTCCTGCCGGCTCGACACCGGTGAGCGGGTCTTCGAGCGTGTTGCCGATCTTGCGTGCGAGTGGGACGACGGAAACGTTGGTCTCGTCGTCGGGGCGACTGCCCCGGAAGAACTTGAGACCCTCCGTGAGCGTGCGCCTGGACTTCCGTTTCTCGTCCCTGGAATCGGTGCCCAAGGCGGTGACGCGGCGGCGGCCGTTGAGTATGGCCTTGCTGACCTCCCCGATCAGCCCGTTGATGTCGGGCTTGTCAACTCCTCACGCGGGATTATCTTTGCTTGGGAGCCTGATGCCGACCACGGCTTTCCTGAGGCTGCTGGCGCGGCGGCGCGCCGCCTCAAGCGCCGCTTGAATCAGTATCGATAGCCCCGCTATTGTTCCGGATTTACTCTTACAATTTGTGTATTCCAAAGCAAAAGTTTTTGTTTCCGCAAAACAACCCATAGATACACATCATGACGACCGATACTGATAAACTCAGTTCACTATTCGTTGACGTCACCGGCTCCGAAGAAACGGTCACCGAGCGTGAGGACAACCGCTCGCGGGATCCGATTGCCGAGGAGGATGCTGCGATCGCCGAAGAGGCGGCGGCTGCGGCCCGCGATAACGGGCTTGACGACGCCGTTGCTGGCGCCGGTGCCGACGGCGAATCGGCTGGAACGGCTGCCGACTAGAGCCCCGCGTCTGTCGATTTTATCGGCTGTCAAGGCGAATACCCCGGGGCCTGACCCCCAGGCGATTCACAGCGCGTATCGTTTGATAACCGCAGGTATCTCCCGGATTCTGGCGGGAATCCCGCCACATTCGGGAAGAAGTTTTTCAACGACGGCTGCAAATAGGTAGTTGATGGAGCCCAACCGGGCCGTGCTTGAGCAGGCACTTGAGCGCGGCGAGCAGGAGGGCGGCAGCGTCGAGTTCAAAGAACGACTCATCCGCGAGACGCACCTCGCTGATGGCCGTCGAGAGAGTCTCGCTGCGCAGTTGCGACATCGCGTGCTCTCGGGGGACGGACAGGCGACCTACGTTCTGGGGGTCACCGACGACGGCGGGCTAGCGGGCATCGCCCCGGAGGTGTTCTCAGAGACGATGGACGTGCTCTCGGTGCTTGCTGATGACGCTGACGTCCATATTGAGGATGTTGAAACGTGGGGGATTGAGGATGGTGTCGTTGGTGTTGCTATGCTTGATGAGGGGTCGCGTTTTGATGCCGATGCCGATCACATCGTCGTCGGGACGGCCGGTCACGTTGATCACGGCAAATCAACGCTCGTCGGCACGCTCGTTACCGGTGTCTCGGACGACGGTGAGGGAGGAACGCGCTCGTATTTGGATGTCAAGCCACACGAGATCGAGCGGGGACTGTCGGCCGACCTCTCCTATGGTGTCTATGGCTTCGCAGAGGACGGTCCCGTCCGAATGGACAACCCCAACCGCAAGGACGATCGGGCCCGGATCGTCGAAGAAGCCGATCGGTTGGTATCCTTCGTCGATACCGTTGGTCATGAGCCCTGGCTACGCACGACCATCCGCGGTCTTGTCGGCCAACAGCTCGATTACGGGCTGTTGACGGTCGCGGCCGACGACGGGCCAACCCGAACGACCCGCGAGCACCTCGGCGTGTTACTTGCCACCGACCTCCCGACGATCGTCACGATCACCAAGGCTGATCTCGTTGATGAGGATCGGCTGGCGACCGTCGAGCGGTCGATCGAACGCCTGCTCCGGGATGCTGATCGGACCCCGCTGTTGGTTCGTCGCCACGGCGTCGAGACGGCAATCGAGGAGATCGACGCCTCTGTTGTCCCGATCGTCCGGACTAGTGCCGTTACTATGGAGGGGCTCTCAATCCTCGATGAGTTCTTCGAGCGGCTCCCCAAGACGGCCGACTGCGAGGGTGACTTTCGGATGTACATTGATCGCACCTACTCGGTGACCGGGGTCGGTCCGGTCGCCTCTGGGACGATCAATAGCGGCCGAGTCGAAGCCGGCGACAAGCTGTTGCTCGGCCCAATGCCTGATGGCTCTTTCCGCGAGGTCGAAGTCCGATCGATCGAGATGCACTACCACCGGGTCGACCGCGCGGAGGCCGGTCGTATCGTGGGCATTGCACTCAAAGGGGTTGACGAAGCGGACATCGAGCGGGGGATGGCGTTGCTTCCGCGTGATGCCGATCCGACCCCGGTCCGAGAGTTCGAGGCTGAGATCATGGTGTTAAATCATCCGACACGGATCGATGCCGGATACGAGCCCGTTGTTCACCTTGAGACAATCAGCGAGGCGGCCGCCATCTACCCTGATAACGGACAACTCCTGCCGGGTGATACCGGAACCGCCCGGTTACGTTTCAAGTTCCAGCCGCACCTCGTTGAAGCGGGCCATCGATTCGTCTTCCGTGAGGGGCGCTCGAAAGGGGTCGGGACCGTCAAGCGGATCGACCCTGCCTGAGTCACTCCTCTTGAATCCGGATTGCCGGCTTGCCCGGGGCTGCCCGGTCGGCTAGTGTGTCCGTCGCATCGGCCTGTCGCACAGTCACTGCGGCGTCGAACTCGTCTTCGAGGAGCCATGCCGCCTCCTCGAGGACGGTCTGTTCCTGTTCAGGGTCGAGCACGGGATCAAGCCCCGGGGCGCGGTCGCGTAATGTGGCGGCGTAATCGGCGGCGTGTTCGCCGACCGCGTCGATCGCCTGCCCGACAACTGCCTCGTCTGTGTCTGCCGTGGTGACGAGATCATACACTGTGTACTTCCAGTCTTCTGCGACGACCACTTCGATGGCTGTCGGATCCTCAATCCCGACCACATCGACGATCTCGCGGACGTCTTCAATCGTCGAATCGACGAGGGCCCGCTCCTGTTCGAATGCGGTAACCGTCCCATCGGGCGTTGGCCAGTCGGCCTCGACGACTAACTCCCCACCCTGCGCGTGCGAGTACAGTTCCTCTCCGAGGTGCGGCGCCAGCGGGGCAATCAGTCGGGCGAGCACATCGAGTCCACGCCGGTAGACCGCTACGTTAGGAACGATGTACTCACGATACCGTCGTAGGAGCCGCGCCAACGCTTGGAGTTCGCCGATCGCCTGGTGAAAGCGGAAGGCCTCAAACTCCTCTGTTACCGCGGCAACCGTGCGGTCAATTTCGCTGTCGACGTAGGCGTCCGGCGGGCGACGCTCTGTTCGCGTTGTGACCGTTCCATCGTCGAACTCAACGACCATTCGGTAGAGCGCTTGCTGGATGTCGTAGACCTCGCCGATATCCTTCGCAGTCCACTCGAAGTCCTGCTCGGGGTGCGCGGCAGCGAGTACGAACAGCCGTGTCGTTTCCGGACCGTACTCGTGCGGGGCAATGGCATTCCCCTTCGACTTTGACATCTTTTCACCGTCATAGAGGACCGTCCCCAACCCAACGAGCTCTTCAACAGGCTCTCGAACATCGAGCAGCCCCAAGTCGGCGAGTGCCCGGGTGAAAAACCGGATGTACAGTAGGTGCAACACCGCGTGCTCCTCGCCCCCAACATAGACATCAACGGGCAGCAATTCGTTGGCCACCGCCGGATCGAAGGGTCCGTCATCGTACTCTGGTGACAGAAAGCGCAGGAAGTACCACGACGAGTCGACGAACGTGTCCATCGTATCGGTCTCCCGACGTGCGGGGCCACCACACTCCGGACAGGTGGTCTCAACGAATGAGTCGTTCTCGGCTAGCGGGTTCCCTGTGGTCTGGACGAACTCGGGCAACTCGATCGGTAGGTCCTCCTCTGATACGGGCACCCGTCCGCATGTCTCACAGTGGACCACCGGAATCGGTGTCCCCCAGTAACGCTGTCGAGAAATGAGCCAGTCGCGAAGCCGGTAGGTCACGTGCTCCTCGATCGCCTCGTGGTCTTCAATCAACCGCTCGCGAGCGGCGGCACTTGCAAATCCGCTATACTCGCCGCTCTCGACGAGCATGCCATCGTCGGTATAGGGCTCGTGAGGCAGGCCCACCTCGCCCTCAATCGGCTCGATCACCTGTTTAATCGGCAGATCCTGTGCGAGTCCAAACGCATGATCTCGGTCGTTGTGTGCGGGAACGCCCATTACTGCACCTGTGCCAACGTCGTCAAGAACGTACGCAGCTGCGTACACCGGCACACGCTCACCGGTCAGCGGGTGGATCGCCTCGTACCCGGTATCGACCCCGACGGAGGTGTCGGCACTCGGATCCTGCAACGCGGCGGTCGTCTCAATGTCCGCGGCAAGATCGTGTGATGGTGAGACAGCCACGTAGCTGGCGCCATACACCGTATCGACCCGGGTAGTAAACACATCGAGGTGGCCGTATCCCGGGACCTCGAAGGCCACTGTTGCGCCCTCCTGCCGGCCGATCCAGTTGCGCTGACGCTCGCGGACTCCCTCTTGCCAGCCGTCCAACTCGTCGAGACCGTCGTAGAGTTCGTCGGCGTAGTCGGTGATGGTAAAGAACCACTGATCGCGTTCCCGCCGGCGTACCGGTGTGCCACACCGCCAGCAGACCTCCTCGCCGTCAACGGTGTCGACCTGTGCGTCCGCGAGCGTGGTTTCACAATCTGGACACCAGTTGACCGCTGCTGCCTTGTACTCAACTAACCCGGCCTCGTAGAGTTGGAGAAACAGCCATTGGTTCCACCGGTAATATCCCGGCTCACAGGTGGTTATCTCGCGCGACCAGTCATATCCTAGCCCCATCGCTTCCATGTCCTCGCGCATCCGCTCGATACACGCCCGCGTCCAGGACTCCGGGTCACTCATCCGCTTGAGTGCAGCGTTCTCTGCTGGCAGCCCAAAGGCGTCCCACCCCATCGGGTGAAGGACATCGTCGCCCTGCATGCGGCGATACCGTGCGTAGGCGTCCGTCACCGCGTAATTTCGGACGTGTCCCATGTGCAACGACCCGGACGTGTAGGGGAACATTCCAAGAACGTACGTCGGGTCCGTCGCGTCTGCTGGAAGCTCGTAAACCGACTCGCGCTCCCAGGCGTGTTGCCAGAACTCTCTGACCTGGCCGTGATCGTATCGGCGAACCATCGCTACTGTCGCATGGTTACTGGCCGGGGTAATAAATAGTGCAGGGCGACTCCTTAGTGCTTCAGCACCCAACTGCCTCTTGCCGTCCGACTCCTTACGCCGACCGGCAGACGCATACATATGGCCGGGTCTGCAATCTTCTCATATGCGGGTGTATTTTGTCGGACTCGGCGGCGCGGGAGCCCGGATCGTCGACCGGATCCACCAGATCCACGCCGATCGGTCATTCGTCCACGCTGTGGCCTGTTTTGATACCGACCGGACGACTCTTGACGGCCTTGAATCCGTCCCGGCCGATCGCCGGCATCGGTTTGGTGACGGCGTTGACGGCCCGGGACTTGTCGGTGATATCGAACGAGGGTTTGCACTTGGGACTGACCATGCCACGGAGCTGTGCCGCGAGTTGGACGCCGGGCGGCCGGGAACCGCCGAGGCCTTTCTCCTTGTCACCGGACTGGGCGGTGGAACCGGTGGCGGCGCTACACCAGCACTGGCAGCCGAACTCACACACCTCTATGAACACCCAGTCTATGCGTTCGGCGTGTTACCCGGTCCTCCCGACCGCGACCCACTCGTTACCGATCACGCCGCTTTCCAGTCGGGTCCAGACAAGCAACGAGCTGGCGACTCTACGGACGCCACAAGAGCGACGGCGGCGATCCGATCGCTTGATCGACTTGAGGGAGCAGTGGATGCAATCATCGGTTTTGACAGTGCCGCCTGGCTGCGCTCCGGTGAGTCCATGCCGGCGGCAACGGGACGCCTCAACGATATCATCGCCGAGCGGATCGCGGCGACCTTTGCCGACCCCGATGGCGAGACGGCCTCACAGCGTGTTATCGATGCCGCCGATATCGGCCGGATCCTCGGGCGCGATGGCACGTACGCGACTATCGGATACGCAGAGCAGGAGGTCATTGAGGAGCAGTCCCGATTCGGACTCGGCCTGTTTTCGACGACGCAAGATGTCGATACAAGCAGTGCCATTCAGGCGGTTGAAGTCGTCACCCGCAAGGCCACCCGCGGCAAACAGACCGCCACCCCGGGCATCGTTCAGCCGAGTCGTGCGTTGCTTGTCGTTGGCGGCCCGCCAGCGTGGCTCATCCGGTCGGCCATCGCCGATGGACGAGCGTGGCTGGCCGACGAACTCGACGTTGAGGAGCTCTTGAGCGGCGATCGTCCAAATCCTGATACGACAGCCGTTTTTGCGACTGTCGTCCGTGCCGGTCTTGACTCACTCCCTCGTATCGAGACCCTGCGTACCCGTGCGACAGTCTGATTCGACCGCCAGGCGTTTGCCGGCCGCCCCCTTAAGGCTATAGGTATGACCAGCGCCGACATCGACGCCGCTGCCGCCGCGATTGACCGCGGTGAGCTAGTGGTGTATCCCACCGAGACGGTCTATGGTCTCGGAGCTAACGCACTTGATCCAACGGCCGTCGAACGTGTGTTCACCGTCAAGGGTCGATCCCATGACAACCCGTTGTCGATCGGAGTCCCAGATGTCGAGCGTGCGGCCCGGTATGCTCACCTGAGTGATCGCGACCGGGCGTTCATCGAGCGATTCCTCCCAGGACCAGTAACGGTGGTCTGTAACCGGCGATCAACGCTTCCGTCTCTCCTCACAGCCGGCCGCGACCGGGTGGGTATTCGTATTCCGGATCACAGTCTTGCGCTTGAGTTACTTGAGGCGACCAGTCCGATTACAGCTACGAGTGCCAATCGTAGCGGAACCGGGAGTGTCACCGATCCGAGCGAGCTCGCGCCGTCGCTTCGTGATGCGGTCGCAGTCATCATCGACGACGGTCACACGCCAGGAACCGAGAGTACGGTGGTCGACCCGACACGGGGCGTCATTCATCGCCGCGGTGCCCACGCCGACGCTGTCGAGACGTGGCTAGCCGAGCACTAGATGGCGCTCAGTCAGCCGTTGTGGACTTCTTGATCGTGTCAATGGCTCTACGCCACAGCGATCACGGTACTGACAGGGCTCACACTTCGTGCCGGTCTGGCGGCGCGGTGGCGGCGATCCGAGCGTTTCGACGGCGTGTAGCACGCGCCGGTAAGCAAGCTGTCGCTCGGGTGTTATCGGTACACGACGAATACTCCCATACGCGGGATATTCAACGAAGGCGGTCGATACCGACACGTCTCGTTCGTCTTCGAGTGCTCTGGCGGTTGCGACCGCCTGAACGGCGTGAGTCGTCCAGACGTTCTCGCCAGGTGGTTTGCCGGGTGAGACGACGACCGGCCTGAGTGGCGCTTCAAGAAGCTTTCGGGCGACCCCGTGACACTCATCGCCGGCGAGGAAGACATCGCGCATTGGCGGATTCGCCAACTGCTCCCAGGCGTCGAATTGCTCCTGTGCCCGTCGCAGCCGTGTTTGAACCGTTTTCGCCGGAGCGGCGAGCGGAAGATCGGTCAACGCCGCCGGCGATTGATCGATAATCTCCGGATATCGGAACGCGAGCGAGCGTCGGGCGGTGACGTTCGGCGGCGGCGTCCGATCGGACTCCTGGCGACGATAGTAGAGTTGTCGGAGACAGTACGTCCCAACACGCAGGTCGCTGAACGAAATCGTCACGCTGATCCACTGGTGCCGGCTTCGGTCATAACTCTCCGGACTATCCTGTCTCAAGATCGAACTGTTCGAACTCAGCGGCCGTCTCAAGGACGACACTCGTGTTGGCCTCGGCGACAACCGGGTCGGTCAGAACGGTCTTGATCTGGTCGTTCATATCATCGGTGTCCTTGAACTTCCCAAGCGCGAGGATGTCGTAGTTGCCCGTGATTTCATACACACTCACCATCTGTCGGTGCTCCTTGAGCCGCGCCGTCAACTCCGGAATCGATCCCCCTTCGACTTTCAACTGAAGCACTGCGGTAACGTCGTAACCGACCTCGTCGTAATCGATCACCGGCACGTACTCTCGAATGACCTCTTCGTCCTCGAGCCGACCAAGGTGGTTTGAGACGGTCGTGACCGACACGTCGAGTGTCTCCGCGAGACTGCGCATGCTTGACCGACCGTCGGTGAGAAGTTCGTTGACAAGCTCTGCGTCGAGATACTCGTACGCCATCACGTGTCTATGGGGCTACCTGGGGTGTTAAGTTTACGATCAAACAAATATTTACGCATTAACGTAGACAATTGATTGGTGATTGGATAGAGAATCAGACACCGCCTCGTTACTGTGTGACCGACACGCGTGGTCTTGCTTGCTCAGAACGTCTCCATATAGCGGTCAAGTTCCCACTGAGAGACCGTCTGTTGGTATTCGCGGAACTCGGTCTGTTTCGCTTCGATAAACTTCTCGGCGACATGGTCACCCAGCGCCTGCTGGACTGTCGGATTGGCTTCGAGTGCATCGACGGCCTCGCCGAGATTTTCGGGGAGAGTCTCGATGCCGTACTCGGCGCGTTTGGCCTCGTCGAACTCGTAGATGTTCTCCCGAACGGGATCCGGACAGCTAAGATCGCGCTTGATGCCATCGAGGCCGGCCTTAATCATCACGGCCAGTGCGAGGTAGGGATTCGACGACGGATCGGGTGACCGGAGTTCGATCCGACTGGAAGCGGGCGTGCGGGCTGCCGGCTTGCGGATAAGCGCCGAACGGTTGACATCGCTCCAGGCGATATAGACCGGTGCTTCATACCCCGGGACTAACCGTTTGTACGAGTTAACCGTCGGGTTGCAGACCGCCGTCATCGCTGGGGCGTGCTCAAGAATGCCCGCGATGAACTGCCGGGCGGTCTCCGAGAGATCGAACTCACCATCGGGATCATAAAAGGCGTTTTCGCCGTCGGCGAACAATGAGAGGTGGGTGTGCATGCCCGATCCATTGATGTCTGCGATCGGTTTGGGCATGAACGTCGCGTGCAGGTCCTGCATCGCTGCCGTTGCCCGGACGACCGACCGGAACGTCGCGATGTTGTCCGCAGTGGTGAGTGCGTCGGCGTATTTGAAGGCAATCTCCTGTTGGCCGTCGGCCACCTCGTGGTGTGACGACTCAACTTCGAAGCCCATGTGATCGAGGTAGCTGATGATCTCTCGCCGAAGATCCGCGGCGATATCCTTCGGCCCCAAGTCAAAGTACCCCCCTGTGTCGTGACTTTTCGTGGTGGCTCGTCCCTCCTCGTCGGTTTCGAAGATGAAAAACTCCGGCTCCGGTCCGACGTTGACCGTGTACCCCATCTCGGCGGCCTCTTCAAGCACCGACTGAAGCACCGCCCGGGGATCGCCTTGGAACGGTGCCCCGGAGGTAGTATCATAAACATCACAGATCAGGCGGGCGGCATTTCCGTGTGGCCCGTTTTCCCACGGGAGCACCGCAAAGGTCTCCGGGTCGGGAACAAGACGCATATCCGACTCCTGGATGCGGACAAACCCCTCGATTGAGGAGCCATCAAAGTAAATTCCCTCCTCAAAGGCTTTCTCCGCCTGACTCGCGGGGATGGAGACGTTCTTGACCGTCCCGAGGATGTCCGTGAACTGTAATCGAAGGAAATCAATGTCCTCCGTCTCAATCTTCTCAAGTACTTCGCGTTCTGCGGCGGCAAGCGTACCGGCTGTCATACTCGTAGTCGATTCACCGGTCGATAGCCATCCCTATAGGGATACTGATCCACGCAGACACGGCAATTTCCGCTAGAAATGGATATTCGTAAAATTATAGTGGGGTGGTGGCGTCGGTCGAAGCGATGACCTACGAAAATCTCGATGCAAAATTGATAAACGAACTTCTCGGCGACGGACGCGCCAGTCTACGGAGTCTCGCGGAAACCCTTGATGTGTCGGTCACGACCGTCTCGAACCACCTCAGTGAGATCGAAGGACAGGGAATCATCACCGGATATACCCCGGTTATCGACTACCAGCAGATCGGCTATGACGTTACAGCGATCATCCAACTCAAGGTCAACGGCGAGGCGCTGCCGGATATCACCGACCGACTGCGCTCGGAAAGCCGAATGATCAGCGTCTATGAGGTGACCGGCGACCACGATATCCTTGCGATTGGGAAGTTCAAGGACACCGACGACATGAACGACCACATTAAGGCGATCCTGACCGATCCGGATGTCGCCGAGGCCAACACAAGCGTCGTGTTGAACACGGCCTGTGAGAACGAGCAGTTCCAACTTGAAACCGAGGACTGAGCACACCCATGCGATGCGCGCCCGATATCGGGGCGGTTTATATGTGCGCTCCGGCTCGGGTCAACTATGCTTCTGGACGTCATCGCGGTAGCGCTCTGGGCGATGCTCCCGGCGTACGTCCCCAACAATGCCGCTGTTCTCGCCGGTGGTGGCCGGCCAATTGACGGTGGGCGGTTCCTCGGCGGGACGCGGCTTCTAGGCGACGGCAAGACTTGGCGTGGAGGGATTGTCGGCATCCTCGCTGGAGTTGCCGTCGCGCTGATTCTCAACGCGGTCGTCGTCTCGGCTCGGGGCCTTCTCGGCGTTGAACTCCCCCGGTTTTCCTTGATGGCCGCTATCGGCCTGCCGGCGGGAGCGATTCTCGGCGATATCGCTGCCTCGTTTCTCAAGCGCCGTACAGGGCGCGAACGCGGCGAACCGTTTCCGGGGGTTGACCAGCTTGACTTCGTGGTCGGTGCACTCGTTGTGACGGCGCTCATCGCTCCCGCGTGGTTCGGCGAGGTCTTCACGCCGACGGTCATCCTTGTCGTCCTGCTTGTCACCCCGCTGTTACACATCGGGACCAACGGCCTCGCCTACTGGGCTGGACTCAAAGACGAGCCCTGGTAGGACGCCGTCCACGCCGTTTATCACCGCGCCTGTCCACCCTCCAGTATGGACCGACAGGCGCTCGTCACCGCGCTCCGGGATGCCGGTGCTGTCCGATTCGGCGAGTTCGAACTCTCGCATGGCGGAACCGCGGACTACTACGTTGACAAGTATCGCTTCGAGACCGATCCAGCGTGTCTTGAGCAGGTCGCGAAAGCTTTCGCCGACCAATTCGGTGCGACTGATGCGACGCTTGCAGGCGTCGCTTTGGGGGCTGTCCCACTTGTGACGGCCACGAGCCTTGAGACTGGCCGGCCGTACGTCATTGCACGAAAAGAGCGCAAGGAGTACGGCACCGGCAACCGCATTGAGGGAGCACTTGAACCCGGTGACGAAGTTGTCGTGCTTGAGGATGTTGCGACGACCGGCAAGAGTGCGCTTGATGCTGTTGAAGCCCTCCGTGATGCAGGGGCGGTCGTTGACCGTGTCCTTGTCGTTGTTGACCGCCAGGAGGGGGCTGCAGATCGCCTCGCCGAGCACGATGTTACACTTGAAGGGCTCGTGACGGCGGCGGACATCCTTGAAGACGACCGTCCATGAGCCACCCACGGATCGACGCTGATCGTCTTGAGGCCTTCGGCCGGGCAGTCGTCGCGGCAGAGGGGGCCTCTGACACCGTGGCCGCGGACGTTGCAGGTGTCCTTGTTCGGGCCAATCTCCGGGGGCACGATTCCCACGGCATCGCCCGACTGACGCTCTATGACGAGAT
>JBKHFN010000013.1:0-13780 GCA_046540195.1 Salinarchaeum sp. | reverse complement strand
GCCTGAGGTGGTAACCAATGGCGGTGTTTGCCTCGCGTCGTGACCGGTATCTCGCACTCGTTGGCGGCATTGCGCTCGTTGCTGCCGGCGCTGGGCTGTACGTCCTTATCCGGACGTACGCCCCGTTTCTCTTCGACGCTCAGGCGCTGCAGGCCTGGATCGACGGCTTTGGCATCTACGCCCCGGTGGCGTTTATTCTCCTTCAGGCGCTGCAGGTCATCCTCGCCCCGATTCCCGGCCAGGCGCTGGCGCTGGTCGCCGGGTATCTCTTTGGCTCGCTGCCTGGCCTGATCTACAGCATGATCGGCGTCGTTGCCGGCAGCGCAATCGCGTTTTTGATCGCCCGGCGCTTCGGCCGGCCGGCGGTTGAGCGGCTGCTTGATGACGCGCTCATCACGAAGTTTGACGAGTTCGTCGAGTGGGTGGGCGTTCCTGGCCTACTCGTATTCGTGCTCATCCCAGGGCTGCCCGATGACGCCATTTCGTTTCTGGCGGGCCTCGCGCAGTTTCGTCTGCGGACGTTTCTCGCCGTCATCATCGTCGGCCGGCTCCCCGCGTATGTCATGACCGTCTATGCGGGCAGCCAGCTGGCGACGGGCCAACTGCTGCAGGGCCTTGTCGCCATCGCGATCCTCGTCGCCGTCTCGGTATTCGGCTACCTCAAACAAGAGGAGATCAAACGCCGACTCGGCGGCAGTTGAGGGTCGATAGGAGGTGGTTTATTCCTGTGGTGTCCTAAGCTTCGGTAATAGAATGTTGCTTAACGGCGCGATCGCCGCGGTTTTCGGTGCAGCGGCGCTGGCGTGCTTCGCCGGTGCGTACCGCGGCTCGCGGCTGCGCCGACGCGACGCCCGTCTCGGGCTGCGCGTTCTGCTTGTGACCGTCGGCGTCTGGGCGGGCCTGCAGGCGATCCAGATGCTTGTGACCGATCGCGGGCTCGCGGCCGCGTTATTCACCGCGGGCTTGGTGGTCGGCTTTGGCACCGTCTGGGCGTGGCTGTACTTCTGTTCGGCCTACACCGGCCGGGACTACCACCGTCGACGGCCCTACCAGGCGGCCGCCATCGCCGTGTATGTTGTCTTGCTGATCGTGAAACTCACCAACCCGATCCACGGCCAGTACTTTACCGCGACGATGGTCAGTGAGCCATACACCCGGTTGGTGATCAACCAGCAGCCGCTGTACTGGCTGTCGTTCATGCTCGCCTACGGACTGGTTGCCATCGGGCTGTATTTTCTCCTCGAGACCTTCCGGCGGTCCCCGCAGTCCACCCGGACGCTGAGCGCGCTGGTGATCGTGACGGCCCTGTCGATCGTCCCGAAGGTGATCAGCGGGGTGTACCCGACGGTCCTCCCCGAGTTGAGCTATGAACCACTCGGTGTGGCGGTGTTCGCGCTGGGGGCGTTGTACCTCGTCGAGGACACCTTTCACAGCCTGGAGACCCCGACCCGTCGACAGCTCTTCAAGGAGGCTGATGAGGGGGTGATCGCGCTCGGGCCGGATGGCCGTATCCAGGAGTACAACCGTCGCGCCTTAGAGCTGTTTCCGGCGCTTGAATCGGAGCTACAGACGCGTGATGATCTCCTGGCGCGGCTGCCGATCGACCAGCTCGCCGAGCGCACGCACCTCGTCGAGATCGATCGTGCGGGCGAGCAGCGGTCCTATCTGCTTTCGGAGCAGCCGCTGTCGATCGGTCCCCACCGGCTCGGGCGCACGGTGTTCGTCCAGGACATCACCGATGCTCGCCGGCGCCAGCGGGAACTCGAACGCCACGACCAGCATCTCGACGCGATGGCCGGGGCGATCGCCCACGAGTTGCGCAACGCCGTCGGCATCACCCGGGGGTATCTCGATATGGCGGCCACAGAACTTGAGCAATCCGACGACGAGCCTCCGCCAGGACGAGAGGCAATCACGGTGGCCCAAGAGACGACCGAGCGGATGGAGCGGGTAATCGATGATCTCCATGCGCTCACCCGGTACGCCAAGACCGTCGACGAGTATGATGCGATTGCCTTTCGGGCGGCAGCCGAACGGGCGTATCGCTTACTCGACATTGCTCCGGAGCTCGTCATTGAGGGTGAGGGAGACCTCCTCGCGACGCCCGAGCGCCTTGATCAGCTTTTCACCAACGCGTTTCGATTCGCCGACTATGCCGGAGCCGATACGGTCCGGGTGACCCTTACCGACGACGGCTTCACGATCGCCGATGATGGTGCGTACGCCGGGCCCGACTATGGCGAGGCGTTGTTCGGCTACGAGGAGGCGGCCCCAACGTCCGAGGCGGGACTGCTCTTGCCGAACGTCCAAACGCTTGCTCGCGTCCACGGCTGGGAGGTCCATCTCGACTCATCGTACACCGCGGGCGTGCGCTACCGGGTGACCGGCGTCACGGTTGAGCACACGGAGGCGACGGCGTAGCTGTCTTGCATCGCTACGGCGGTCGGTGCTTAGCGAACGACGATGACCGGTGCCGGCGCGCGTCGGATGATCCGCTCGGCGACGCTTCCGAGGAACATCCGGGAGATGCCCGACCGGCCGTGCGTGCCGATGACGATGTGATCGGGACTATGCGCCTCGGTATACTCAAGGATCGCGGCGGCAGGGTCGCCCGTCTCGATCACCCGGGTGATTTCGATGTCGTGGTTCGCGGCGCGCTGTTCGGCCCGGTCAAGGCGCTCTTCGGCCTGTTCGCGAAGCGACCTGAGGACGTCCTCACGGGCAAACGACAGCGACTCGTCGGGAACGGCAGCGGCCTCAAGATCGGTCACGACGGTCAACACGGTGATATCGTCGTCGGGAAACTGTTCGTAGGCGTACTCAAGGGCGCGGCGAGCCGGATCTGAGTCGTCGATGGCAACCAGTACCTGATCGGACATATCGCGCACTATGGTCCGTGGGTACATATACTCCCGTGGCGGTGGGCCCGCTCGCGCAAAGATGAAGAGTTTTGCTGCCGGTCGTTCTATCGGTGACCATGCCCGAGTACACCGTCGAGTTCGTCGGCAGGGGCGAGACGATCACGGTCTCCGATAAGGAAACCATCCTCTCGCGGAGTCTCGAGGAGGGGATCAACCAGGAGTACTCCTGTCGGGTTGGGATGTGCCTGGCGTGTACCGCCCGGATCATCGAGGGCGAGGTGGCCCAGCCGGCCGCCCACGCGCTGCCGGAGGACCAGCGTGACGAGTACGCCCTGACGTGTATGGCCCGGCCGCAGTCGGATCTGAAACTCGAAATGGGCGTTTACCCGCCGAGCATCGAGGACGACGTCGATCCGGCTGTTAGCGCCGACGACTAAGAGAAGACGCGACGATCCGGCGTGTGCCGGCGTGGTCGCGGGAACACGACACCGGTATCGGACCGCCCCGGATCAGACACGCGGGGGACCACTCGCGCGGTGATCGGGATGGTCCGATACGGGACCGGATTCCAGCCTGTCGTTGTGGTGTCGATGCGTTCCCAGTGGTACTATCCGGTGGCACCTCCATAACGATATCCGTCGCCGGTTTCACACCCGCTGTCGTTTCGACACGCCGTGCGCTCAGGTGGTGATCGGTTCTGCGTCGTCGCGGTAGGCATCGAGCTGGTCGCACACCCACTCGCGGACGGCGGCATCCTCGGACTCGACGAGCGCGTAGGGCTGATCGTTGCGAGAGACCCCGATGGCGACGCGGTCGTCGAGGTCGGCCAGCATACATGAGATCGAGTCGGTGTAGCGATATACGCTGACGGGCTCGGCGGCCAGCATCGTCTCGAAGGCGTCCTGGAAGCCCTGGTGGGCTTGCATGCTCGATTGGACCGGCTCGGTGATGATGATCTCGGCCTCGAAGGCCGGCTCCTCCTCGATACGCCGGACGACCTGGTTGAGGCTCCGGCGCTCGATTTTCGGGGCGAGAAAGCGGACGGACTCGGCCTCGGTGCGGATCTTAAGAAAGCGGTCGAAGGCGGCGTACGGGCAGACCTCGGAGGCGACCGTGAGCTCGGCGTCCTGGAGGCGTCGTGGATCGACCCCGAGCTCGGCGGCGTCGATCTGTTCGAGAAACGGCCGCAGGCGGATGGCGGTCGCCAGCTCCGTCTCGAACTCCGCGAAGAGCTGGCTGAGGTAGACGCCGTAGCCCGTCGGGTGGTACGCGTCGGCGGTATCGGCCGTCCGGAGATAGCCCCGACGCTCGAAGGCGTCTAGCGTGCGGACGATGGTGCGCCGTGAGGCGTCCAGGTCATCCTCGAGGGTGTAGCGATCAAGCGTGTCTACGTCGGGTAACTGCGTGAGCAGGGCTAAGCGGTTATCCGAGTCGGCGAGAAAGCGCAGTTCGTCGGACGGACCCCCCATCTACCCGTCTGTGATAGCAGCCACGGCATAAGCTATTGGATTTCATCCGTCTTCGCCTCGAAGGATTTCATCCGTCTTCGCCTCGAACCTTCGCCTCGAACAAAAACCGGGCGCGCGGAGGCGACGTCCATGTGGGGGGGAAGACAACGACCTTGCGCGCCCATATCTCGGCTGTTGTCACGGAGATTAAAACGTGTCGGTCACCATGGCGTTTGCTCCGATCCAGATCAGCCCATCGGAGCGCTGGCTGGCAACGGCCTCACTGAGGATGTTGGTGGCCGATCCGCTCGGCGACGACCCCCGGCAGCGGTGTTAGACAGTCCCTACACTTCCAGGTGCGGCCATCGGCGCCGCGTTCGAGGTGCATGTCCTGGCGGTAGCGGATGGTCGCCCCACAGACACACCGGTAGGTTTCCATCAGTCGGAGATGAACTTGTTGTCCCGCCAGTTGACCCCATTTTGAGCGGGTTCGTCATTGCCCGGCCCCTCGACGACCTCAACCGAACACGACCGGGGCTCGCCATCGACGATCCGCCAGGACTCAAGGTCGCCCTCGTTGGCGGTGATGGCCGTCAGGGTGCCCTGCTCGGCGTTCTTGGCGATCTGCAAGAGGACCTCGAACATCTCGTACTGGAGGGTGGTGTTCTGGAGGACGGTCTCGCGATCGCCCTTGAAGCCGGCATACTCGACGAGTTCGGACTCGATCTCGATCTCGTCGTCGTCCTCCCAGCGCGGGCCGTGCTGGCGGCGGACCTCCTCGGGGTCCTCCTCGTAGACACGGTTCTCGCTAATCGAGGCCTTGAGCTGGGCGGTCGGCGTGTACTTGCTGATCGACTCGTCCGTGGCGACGGCGCTGAGAATGAGTGTGTTGTTCCGACGGGTGATCTCGACGTCCTCGATCCCATCGGGGAAGGACATCGACTCGATGAGCGTCTGAACGTCTTCAAGTGGCAGTTCGAGTGTCGAATGCAGTCGGTAGACGCAGGTTTCCGATGACATGGTGAAGACTCCGGCGACTGAACCCTCACCGCCGCGGCGGTGAGTCGCCGTTTGTGCTGTGTTGTTGTAGGGGACCCAGACTCAAGAAATTATCCCCCTGTACCGATACCGGTATCGCCCCTGCTCTACAGGCGGAGCAGGTCGAGTGCCTCGGGGCTTGACCCCGAAGGTGAAGGCCGTCGGAAGATTAACCAAACCACGGTTCGTACAATTGATACAGTCAGAAACCCACAAAGACGGATTAAAGACCTTAATCCAACGCTGACTGAGACGTTTGGAAATGCGGCACCTCTCAACCCCCGCGTCTTCGGCGTGGTGCGACGGGTGCTGTCGGGCGGGGTGGAGCCGCCGACCCTCACGGACGCACCGAGCGTTCGGGTGTAAATTCCAGCCGACCCACCGCGGGAAGGTCGAGGGGAATTGAATTCGCCTGCGTCTATCCGTCCGCTTCTGGACGGCTCAGACAAAACGGTGAAGCCGCGGGGCTTGTCCCTGCGGTACTTCACGGCTGGGGTTCCGCTTGTCCCGTCTAGGTTCCGTCTTCCGATCAGTACGAGAGCATGGATCCACCCTCGCACTGTTTGACATCCTCCCACCCCTGAAGGGGTGGGCTTCCGCTCGCTACGTGTCACAACACCTTTCAGCGCCGGCGCCGACGCTCCGACATCATGTCCGAAGAAGCACCTCCGGCCGTTGACGTCGATTATGAGGCCGGCGCGGGCGAGACCCCCGCGGACTACCCGAGTCTGCAGGACAAACTCGAACAGGCAATCGCCGTCACCGAGGAGGCGCTCACCGAGTACGACACCCCGGCGATCATGTGGACCGGCGGGAAGGACTCGACACTCACGCTGTATGTCGTCCAGGAGGTCGCCCGCGACCTTGGCGTTGAGGTGCCGCCAGCGATCTTCATCGATCACTATCAGCACTTCGAGGCCATTCATGACTTCGTCGAGCACTGGGGCGAGGCCTTCGAGCTAGAGGTCATCTACGCCCGCAACGAGGATGTTGGCGCGTATGTTGAGGCTAACGACCTTGCACCGGGCGATGACATTCCCGTCGACGCGCTCAACGAGCACAACCAGCACCACGTGCGGGATCTGCTTGAGTATGAGGAGGAGACCTTCCCGTTCCTGCTGGATACGTACGTCGGCAATCACCTGCTGAAGACCGTCGCGCTGAACGACGCGCTCCGGGAGCACGAGGTCGATGGCGTGATCTCGGGGGTGCGCTGGGACGAACAGGAGGCCCGCGCCGATGAGACCTTTTTCTCCTCGCGGCACGACCCCGACACGTATCCGCCGCACGACCGGATCCAGCCCATCCTGCAGTTCACCGAGCGGGACGTCTGGGATGCCTTCTTCGAGTACGTCGTCCCCGAGACCGTCGAGGGCTATCCCGCCGGCCACGTCCCCAAGAGCGCCGAGGACCTCCCCGAGGGGCTGACCCCCGAGGACCTGCCGATCTCGCCGAAGTACTGGGAGGGCTTCCGCTCGCTCGGCAGCGAGGTTTCCACGGATAAGTCCGCCGAGGAGCCCGCCTGGATGCAGGACATCGAGAACACCACCGAGCGTGCCGGCCGCGCCCAGGACAAGGAGGACCTGATGGAGCGCCTGCGCGACCTCGGCTACATGTAAGTCGGCGAGCCGTTCGTCGGACGGTTCTCCTGCTCGTCGTGTAACGGTTGTATTGTTAGGGCGAGTCGAGCTGAGATCCCCGTTTTCGCTGATAGTGAAAGCGCCTGTTGAAGTCGATGCGTTGGCAAGATGTCGACTGGATACGGCGTCCGGTGCTGTTGGTCGCTCCCGAGTCACGCGTGTGGTG
This sequence comes from Salinarchaeum sp., assembly GCA_046540195.1. Taxonomy (GTDB): domain Archaea; phylum Halobacteriota; class Halobacteria; order Halobacteriales; family Salinarchaeaceae; genus CAZFMU01. The sequence continues at coordinate 6,627 of JBKHFN010000013.1, read as the reverse complement.
GTGAAGTACCGCGGGACAAGCCCCGAGGCTTCGCCGTTGTGCCCGCACGTCCCAACCCGGGCCGTGCCGTCGCAGGCGAATTGAAGAGTAGGAATCTGCAAATAGCCAATTTTGAATTAGCCTATTTTGAAATAGGCTATACGGAAGTATTATTCTCCAGTGGGAGCGAGTAGACACATGGAACGCTTCGTGGATCGGGAACAGGAACTCTCACGGCTGCGTGGATGTTACGAATCCGACGACGCTGAGATGGTCGTTATTTTCGGACGGCGACGACTCGGGAAGACACAACTCGTCCAGCACTCGCTTTCCGACCGGGACGACGCCGTCGTCTACCAAGCCACCGAGACCACTTCACAAATACAACTTGACGAGTTCGTCGACGTTGCGGCCGACACGTTCCCCGGCATCACGGAGATCAAACAGAACTGGGAGTCCCTGTTAGGGTATCTCGGTGATCATGACGCGATTGTGGTTCTTGACGAGTTTCCGTATCTTATCGATGCTGACGAACGTCTCCCGTCGGTCATCCAGCGGTTGTGGGATCAACGGTTCCAGAACACCTCGGGCACGCTCATCCTGGTCGGGTCGTCGATCAGTATGATGGAAGATGCGACGCTTCTGGGAAACAGCCCGCTGTACGGACGGTTTACCGAGAAACTTGACCTCCGACCACTCGATTTCGCAGCCGCACAGGAGTTCCTTCCCAATGACTATTCGCCTGAAGAACAGATCTTCGCGTGGGGCATTTTCGGCGGGATCCCGTACTACCTCGACGGTGTCACACTTGATCAGGAACTTGCAGCCGTTCTCACTAAGGAGGTCCTCTCTCAGCAGGGCTATCTCCACAACGAACCAGAGTACGTCCTCCGGACTGAACTCACAGACCCGAATCGGTACTTTGCGATCCTCACCGCGATCGCTGCGGGGAAGACGACGTCGAACGAGATTGCGCAAGCAATCGGGATCGATGGGAAGCAGCTTTCGACGTACACCCAGAAGTTGGAACGGCTTCGACTCATTGAGCGCGAGGTTCCACTGACTGAAGAGAAGGCAAAATCACGCCGCGGACGCTATCGAATCCTTGACCCGCTGTTTCGCTTCTGGTTCCGCTTCGTCTACGGTAACGAGGACAGATACGAACGGTTGGGTGAAGACGCCTATGAGGCGGTTATCGAACCAGAACTCCATGACTTTGTGAGCCAGGAATTCGAGCAGCTCTGTCAGGATGCACTGCCGAAGCTATTTCCTGGGAAGACATTCCTCGATATCGGCCGCTGGTGGTACAAAGAACACGAGGTTGACGTTGTTGGCTTCACCACAGATGGAACCATGGTCGTGGGGGAATGTAAGTTCACGAACGCACTCCTTGACTACAGTGCGCTCGCTTCACTCGAAGATCATTCTGCGGAAATTCGCTGGACACCAGATACTGGCGACACAAATATGGAATACGCATTGTTCACGCGTAGCGGCGTTACACAGTCAGTACAGGAAGCGGTCTCCGAACGAGATGACGTAGCGGTGTTCGACCTCCACGATGTAATAGAACACGCCTAACAGCACCGTTCGCCGACAAGACGGGGGGTCGTCGCCATCCTCTCAGGAATGGGTTCGAAGATCCCGGTCGACTGAACAGATTGAGGATGTGTACGTTGACCTCGTGCGTGGGCGACCGCCATTGATGGGCGCTGACTACACGAACGGACGCACCGGCAGGCCACCAGTTCGATCGCGTGACATACGGACACACGGCGAGCGTCGGGATGCAACACGTGCGACGTACACCCCGTGTGCTCGGTGTCGATTCCGAGACGACTCACACCACCCTCCGTGCAAGATTCGCACGGCGATGACATTGTGGGACCTTGCGCGTGCGAGCAGGGAACGTAGCGCTGACTGATCCCAGGGACGTGCTGTGCCCCGACTCACCGCGGCGTCGTTCCGGCGGCATCGCTGTCGGTCGGCCGGACGACATCCGCGAGCGTGACGGCCCCACCGGCGAGCCACCCCAACGGAACAGCGATCCCGGCCCACATGGCAAGCAGGCCGATGCCCCGCAGCCGGAAGTTCGCCCGGAGGTAGCTGCTGATCGCGTCGGGCAGGACGCCATCGAGCATCCAGATGGCAACGCCGTCGCTCAGCGGGATGATGACGCTTGCGACGGGATCATAGAAGAACGAGGCGACCACCGGCGGGAGAAACACGGCGGTCATCGCGAAGGGATAGGCTAACAGCACCGTCGTTGCCCGACCGTCGACGGTGGCAAACAGCATGGCGAGTGTCGCTGAAAGGGTCGCGACAATCGCGGCGGCGGCAACGGCGAGAAAGCCATCGCTGGCGAACTGGGTGCGCGCGATAACGGTCAGAACCCCCCACAGCAGCGCAACGACGCCGGTTGCGCCGGCAAAGCCAAGGGCGGCGACGGCGCGGTTGATCCGGCGGGTGTAAAACCGGGTGGCAAAGCCGGCCAGCACGAGCGGGTAGACGAGTGCAACCAGCGGAAGACCGATGGCCGCCCAGATCTTATACGCGGTAGCCATCGGCTCGCTGTCGGGCGTCCACCGGCCCATCACGGAGTGCTCTGAGCGCTGTCGGGGGAACACCAGCGCCATCCAGGTAGCGTGCAGCCGCCGGAGGTCGATCCGGACGGCCCCGAGTACGCCGGGCGACTCCGTGTTGAATGACATACGCTCGGATTTGCGGGCGGCCTTCCTGTAGGTTTCGACTACCAGGGGGCGAAATCGGGGTCGACCCGGCGTTCGCGGCGATCAATGGCGTCAATCTCGGTGATGTCCTCGGCGCTGAGTGAGAGCTCAAGCGCGCCGATGTTCTCCTCGATGTGTGCGGCACTCGTGGCCTTGGGGATCGGGACCGCGCCCTTCTCAAGGAGCCACGCGAGTGAGACCTGCGCGGGCGTGGTGTCGTTGCGCTCGGCGACGGCCTGGATGGTGGGATCCTCGAGGACGGCGCCGCGGGCCAGCGGCGAATACGCGACAAGCGCGTGGTCGTGCGTGTCGGCGTAGGCGCGAAGCTCCTCCTGGGGGAGCAGCGGGTGGCACTCGACTTGGTTGGCGGCGATCGGAGCCTCAAGCACCTCCTGGGCGCGATCGAGGTGTCGGGGCTCGAAGTTGCTGACGCCGATCCGGTCGATCAGCCCGCGGTCGCGGAGCTCGTCGAAGGCCGGCAGGGTGTCGGCGGGATCATAGGCGTCGGCGGGCCAGTGGACATACAGCAACTCGACGTGATCCAGCCCGAGCTTGTCGAGGCTCTCCTCGGTGGAGGCGATGACGTCGTCGTGGCTGAGCTGGTCAATCCAGACCTTCGTGGCGACGAACAGCTCCTCGCGAGGGACGTCCGCGCGGGCGATGCCGGTGCCGACGGCCGCCTCGTTGCCGTAGATCTGAGCGGTGTCGATGTGGCGATAGCCCGCCTCGATGGCGGTGGCGACGCTGTCGGCGCACTGATCGGGATCCTCGTTCTCCCAAGTGCCCAGCCCGAAGGCGGGGATGTCGTTAACGGACGGATAGCGCTCAGGGGTACTGGCCATGTCCGCATGTTGGCCGCCGGCGAGTAAATCCCTGTGGTTGGGCTGTGGCGGGTCGATGTCGTCTGTGCCGAATCAGTTCGTTAGCGCATATTCGGCTACAATCGGTTCGAGTGCTTGGAGGATGATTTCCGCCTCAAGCGGGGTGTGATCGAGTTCGTTCGCGACACTCCGGTGGGTAACAGTCCCATCGAGACGTTCAGACACGTATTCAAGTGCTGTCGCGAGTCCGTCAAACCCGTGCCGATCGATCGTTGACGTTCAATCGCCGTACACATTCTTCGAGGCGCGTGATGCTAAGGGTTTCCTCGAAGAGTGTGTATAGGTGGGCGGCATCCCCGAGGTCCTTTTCGGACCCAAGATAGAGTTTGTACGCGATCTGGAGTTCAAGTGGTCCGATCGGGAGTGTTTTGCCGGCGACCCGGGCTTCGATTGCGTTGTCGAGCGATGCCTCGTCGGTAGCATCACTGGCGTACTTCAACTCGATATGTGGTGTGACCTGCCCCTCGGGAGCCACCCAACTGTTGCATTCGTCTTTAGTTAATACTCCCAGTAATACGCAGTAGCTTCGTCTTCTGTCCAGATTCGGCGCCTTCACTCAGTTGAATGGGTTATCCGCGGTGTCCAGCCGCGTGACGCCGTCAAGGGCGTCGAAATCGTCGTCGAACGAGTAGAGATACTCGATACCTTCCCGTTTGATATATGCGGCAATAGTCGAATCAACGAATGAGAGCTCCACGTACCGGCGGAAGAGGGGCTGCGCAGCGTTGAAATCCGTTTTCGGTGCGTGATCAATCTCGAAGTGAGCGCCCTCGATGAGCCGATCTAGCATCTCGTTCGCGGCGTCTGGTCCGAGTTTCTCGCCAACAAGATCCAGCGTTTCCGCGATGACGTAGTTCGTCACCTTGACATCCGGGAGGTCGCCGTGGTCGATATCTCGGACAATCTCCTGAGCGCGGGCATGATACTCGTCGCGGGCGCTTGCACTGGCGAAGAGGACGTTGGTGTCTAGGAGGGCAACCGGCATCACTCCGCCCCGAACTCGCTCTCGACTTCGACTGCATTCGTCTCACCAACATCCACTGGCTCGAAGTCGTCGAAGACCCCCTCACGCTGATGAACGATTTCGACGGAGAGATGTCCCTCTTCGTCGGTGGTCCACCGAAGCTTGTCCCCCGGCTTGATGTCGAGACGCCGACGGAGATCGGCAGGGATTGTCACCATTCCCCGGTCGCTCACCTTTGTTTCCTCAGGGCCTTCTTCGGTTGCCATACCCACGCGTACTGGCTCCCGCATCATACATGTTTCTTCACATGTGGGACGGGAGTATGACGGCGACTTCGACATTCATCGCTCGAGGTCACCTACGCCCGCCGTCAACTACCCCTTTCTACTCCGATATAGAACGACCCGTAGTGTCCTGCCGTGTGGACCGTTATGCCATCGGAAATCCACAGGCCGCTTTGCCCGGTCTCAAATCCCGTGACGGGTGTCATGTTGTCCGAGAACATATGTGTGAGACACACGTCGCACACAGTATGAGCACGGACACCGACGGCGTCGGCGACGGAGGGCGGATGGAAAAAATTGATGTCCGGGTACCGGCCGGCGTTCTCGAGGCTATCGATGAGGAGTACGGCCGGCGGGGGTACGCCTCGCGGTCGGAGGCGATTCGCGACGCCCTTCGCGACTGGTTGACCCCATCGCCCGAGCTCTCTGAGGAGATCCTCGCCGAGCTCGAGGAGAGTCGAACACAACGAGAGCGGGGCGAGACGGTGTCGGACGCCGAGGCTCGCGAGCAGCTCGGCCTTGACGCCGAGGAATGACGGATGCCGAATATACTGAGCAAGCCCTTGAACACTTGGCAGACCTGGAAGACCACATCGCCGACCGGGTGATGAACAAAATCGACGAGGCGACTGAGCGGGCCGAATACCGCGTGAAGTACCATGGGCGTGGTGGCCCGTGGCTTCGCCGTGGTCTCTAGCACGGGGCCAGCGGAACGACCGATGGCGAATTTAATTCCGCCCGCGCTCGTCCCCGCGGGGACTCGCGTGGAACCGGTAACACCCAAACACACCGAGAGTGCCACCGCAACAGAGGTCGTCTGTTGCTGCCGTGGCGGGTGTGTCTGTGGGCGTCCACCCCTTCACGTGGGTGCGACACAGACCCGGCGCACCGCGTCTTACCCCGAAGTGGGTGCGCGGGTTTTGCGAGGCCGATAACGGGGGTTCCAAATCGCAGCAGGGCGTCCCGATACTTAAAAATAGGGACGAGCCGGGCGCACGCGCTTCATCCCCGCCCCACCGTGGGGCAGGGAACTCGCGTTGCTTTCCATTTAGAATCCCTCTAGGGATATCCCTACTATAAGCTCCGTGCCGGCGACTACCGGGCTATCATCACGTGGGATCAAGAGGCGGATATTCTCATTGTCGAGGCGGTCGGGCACCGACGGAACGTGTATGATCGACACCTCCCCGCCCTGATTCTCGCCTCACAAGCGCTCCTCGGGGGTCGGGTGCATACTGCCGTAGCAGAGGGCCATATCGGTCTTTTTGGGTAATTCCTCTCCATCCTCAAGCTTTGCCCTGAGTTCGCCGAGCGACTCACAATCTCCGGGGGCGGGAAAATTGAGTTTTACATCACTGTGATGCGGCGCGTACACACCGTCTTTCTCGGCATATTCGCGAATGACTCGTTAACGGTTATCTCGGTGAGGATATTCGTCACTTCCTCTCGCTCGCTCTCGGCGCGTATCATATGGTAGACCGCCGCGAGGACAGCGCCGTGTACGATACCGAGCTCGTCGGTGTCCCACTCGTCGAACGGGAACAGCCGCCCTAAGTTGTCGTCCTTGAGGCGGCCGCCGTCGTACTGGATAATCTGATAGGCGACCGAGTGGTGAGGTGGTCGCTCGAGCGGATGGGAAACAGGGCGTCGGTGTCTTTCCAGCGGTCGCGAAGGTATCACCGGAGTAGGCGGACGGTGTCGGTCGCGAGCTCAAGTGTTGCCGGCGAGGGCGAGTCTTTCTGAATCCGGCTCGGGAGGTACACCGTCCCGGCGTCTAAGTCGAGGTGATC
>JBKHFN010000012.1:0-13785 GCA_046540195.1 Salinarchaeum sp. | reverse complement strand
CCCCGGTCATCGGCTCGAAAGGCCGATATGATTGGCCGGACTACACCAACGGTGCACCGCACACAACGGTATCTGATTACCGAGTAAAAGCCTTCTGTTCGGGCGCGGCAAGCCGCTTGACGGCTCGGGGTTTTATGTGATCCGCGAACACCCCGCCAGTATGAAGCGCGTTCGCTTTCGCGACCCAAGTGGTGCCGTGCGGACCGGTGCGTGGGACGATGGGACGATCACATTCGCCGATCGTACCTACGACGCCGCAGACGATGCCATCGACGTGCTCACACCAACCGAGCCAACGAAGATCGTCTGCGTCGGACGGAACTACGCCGCCCATGCCGCCGAGTTCGACGCCGAGGTCCCCGACCGGCCGTCGCTGTTTTTGAAGCCACCGAACGCCGTTGCCGGCCACGGCGATCGCATTCCACTGCCACAGAGCGCATCTGAGGTCCACTACGAGGCAGAACTCGCCGTCGTCATCGGCGAGCAATGTCGCCGTGTCGATGCCGAGGCGGCCGAGTCGGTGATCGCGGGGTACACCTGTGCGGTTGACCTCTCGAACCGGGACGACCAACGACGCGAACAGAACTGGGTGCGTGGTAAGGCCTTCGACGGGGCGGCGCCGATGGGGCCCGTTATTGCCGAGTCGATCCCCGATGACGCGACGATCGAGCTTCGGGTCAACGGCGAGCGCCGGCAACGCGACTCGATCGATCGGTTGCACTTTGACGTACCGACACTGATTGCCGAGATCACCGAGTATCTGACCCTCGAACGGGGCGATGTGATCATGACTGGGACACCAGAAGGGGTCGGACCGCTCGCCGATGGCGATACGGTTGCGGTCACCATTGAGGGTATTGGTCGTCTTGAGCACACCGTCGTTGCGGAGTAGCTACTCCGGGCAGACCGACGCGAAAACCTCCTCGTGGAGTTGCGTGCAGAGCCGCTCCATGATTGGCACCATGTTCCGGGTGTCCTCCCGGTTGTATTCGATGAGCGTCTCCAGCGATCGTTCACGGCCGGCCTCATACTCCTTCCAGAGGCGGACCGCGTCGGCCCCGGAGATGTCCGGACGCTGGCGCTCAATCCCGAGGCGCTGTTCGACATCATCAAGACCACCGGAATACCCGAGTTGGCGGTTGAGCGACCACAGGTCGGCATGGGGCAAATCAATCGAGAGGTCAAAGGACTGTTCGAGAAATGGCACATCGAAGCGTCGACCGTTGAAGGTCACAAGCAGGCGCGCATCGGCAAGTTCGCCGGCCAGTCGACGGGTGGTGAGATCGCGTCCGCTAACGAGCGTTGTTGTCTCTCCGGCCCGGTGCAACGAGACCGTCGTCACCCGGTGACGGTCGTGATCCAGTCCGGTCGTCTCGATGTCGAGAAATACGGTATCCGGGCGCACATTCTCATAAAACCGCCAGTGTGCGTCACTCGGGAGTGTGTTCCGGAAGAATGCGGCGTCACCCGCGGCGAGACGGTCCTGGGCCCGGTCGATGAACGTCTCGATGCGCTTTGCACGGGTCGATCCAACAACCGAGCAGCCGGGGTCGAAGTGCTCCCACCGGGTGATGCCGGCCTCCCAGAGGGCACGCTCGGTCTGTGGCCCCACGCCGGTGACCGGGATGAAACTGTTCTCGATCCGCACGAGAGGGTGATTACACCGACCGGAATAAAGTCGCTCCGCTCTCGGCGGGTTCAAACGTGATGGCGACGCGAAGAGAGGCCGTGATTGCGATCGCTGGCGGAAAAGGGGGCTGTGGGAAGACGACCACCGCAATCGGCGTGGCTGCCGCACTCGCAGCAGCCGGCCGTCGGGCACGCGTCGTCGATTTGGATATCGACATGCCCAACGTGCATCGGGTTGCTTCCGTCGACCGGACGCCAACGATCACCGACCTCAATGAGCGGTCGTTGGCGGCCGTTGCCCACCAATCCCCGAAGGTTCCGGGCGTCGACGTGTTGACCGCCCCCCGGCACGGGCGAGTCCCCGATTACGACCGACTCGCAGCCACACTCGGAGACAGCATGCCGACGATCCTCGATTGTCCCTGCGGGGCCGGACCCGACGCCGTTGCGCCGCTTGTTATGGCAGAGTCGGTGGTCATCGTTTTAGCGCCGACACACGCGAGCGTTCAGGACGCGATCAAAACCGAGGCCATGGCGTCAACACTCGGGACGCCCGTTGGGGCGGTTGTCATCGTCGGGACTCGCCGTCCACCGGCGGTTGTGACGGCGCCGTTCCGGAGCCAGCAAGTACAGCCGATCCCTGCTGTTGATGGCGACCCGCTCATCGTCGACGCAAGCACGCGCGCCTACCGTCGTGTGGCGGAGACGCTTCTTGAGACGACCACGATCAGCACTCGCGCGCGGTAGCCTGACGCAGCCGTTCGGCGACCACCGACAGTCGGTCAGACGCGCCATCGATGGCGGTTGCCAAGGCATCAAGTTGCGGGATGGTCCCGACGATATACAGACCATCGTCGCGCTCAACGACCGCCGCTTCCGGATCCGTCTCAAGGAGGGTCGCCACGTCGGTGTCAGTCAGATCCCCGACGACGAAGGCCCGGGTGAGCGCCGCCTGTGGCGAGTGAGTCCGAACGGTCCCAAGCGCCGCCTGTCGGGCGGCCTCGCCTACTGTTGTCCCGGGGAGTTCAACGACCGCCGGCGGATCGGGGTCGGCCACGCGCCGATCGCCGAGAGCATGGGCGACCTTAACCACATCGGCAGTGGCGTCGGTGTCGTGGGTGCGGATGACATGGGCACCGCGTTCGACCTCCATTGTCGCTGCCGCGAGACTAACCGGCAACTGGTCGGCAGTCGTCAACTTGTCGGCGAGGGCGCCGAGGAAGTCCTCGCGGTTGGTGGCCGTGAGAATCGGACGGCCGAAGGCCCGGAACTCACGCAGTCGCCGGAACAGTTCGTAGTTGTCCTCAAAGGTGCGTTCGTCGTACCAGCCGCCGAAGGCCGGATCAATGATGGTCCGGTCGGTAAAGCCATCGCGCTGAATCGCCTCAAAGAGGTCATCGACCGTCTTGAGAGCCCCCGGCCGGGCAAGATCCGGCGGACTCGCCATCTTGACCACCGGCATATCGTGGGCCTCAAGTGTCGGCTTCATGTCCGGGTCGGCAAACCCACAGACATCGTTGATGATGTCGAAGCCGTGGCCGATCGCCGCCTCAGCCACCTCCGCATAGCGGGTTTCGAGTGAGATTGGTACGTCAGCCTCAATGTGATCGAGAATCGGAGCGACCTCCTCAAGCCGGTCAAGTTCCTTCTCAACGGGCTTGGCCTCATACTTCGGATTGGCCGACTGCAGGCCAACGTCGACGATATCCGCTCCCGCAGGGACAAGTTCCTCGTCAACAAACCGCGCCGCCTCCTCGGGTGCGAGGTACACGCTCGGACCGTAGCCCGACTGTTCGCTCATATTGAGAACGCTCATGATCCGAGGCGGATACCCGTCGCCGATCGGGAGCCCATCGATAGTGACCGTCTCCATACAGACACCGAGTCGCCGGATAGTAATAACGCCGCGGCCCTCACGCGAGTCCGTCGGCCAACCAGGCGTCAATATCGAGCGCCCGCGCCTGATCGGTGAGTCGAGGCCAGACGGTTTCGACGGTCGTGTCGTCAATCGCACGGCCGATTGCGGCCGCGGTGCCGGCGACATCGTGGGGATTGATCGTCACGGCACCGTCAAGATATGACGCCGCACCGCAGAACTCGCTAATGAGCAGTTCATCGGGCGGCGCCGAAGCGAGCGCATACTCAAGCGCGATCAGATTGAAGCCGTCGGCAATCGCCGTGACAAGCCCAACATCGGCCCCGGCAAGAAGCGCGACGAGTCGCTGTCGGGAGAGCGATCCCTCGATGTAGGTGATCGGGGTCCAGTCGTCGGTTCCAAAACGGTCGTTAATCCGATCAATCAGGTCGCGAATCCGGTGGTAATGTCGGCGGTACGCCGGAATGGCCGTCCGGGTCCGCGAACCCTTCTGGATCAGTCGAACGGTGCCGTGGAGTGCAGGCCGCCGTTCCAGGAGGTGCTCAAAGGCGCGAAGGCGGTGGCTGATCCCCTTGGTGTAATCGAGCCGGTCAACGCCGACGAGAACGGTCTCCGTCGTGTCAATGTCGTTGGTCGACCGAAGCCGGTCCCACTCGTGACGGACCGACTCATCTGAGGCGAGTCGTCTGACCGCATTGGTATCGACGCCGATCGGCGAGACGTACACACTCGTTTCGGTACCGTCGTAGACGACGCGCGGAGGGTCGTCACCAGCGGTTTCGACTGTCGCCGCCGGGAGGTGTCGGTCCACGGATGATAAGAACGCCTGTCGGTAGGTCTCGACGTGAAATCCAAGCCGGTCGTTCGCGAGAAGGCCCTCAAGCACCTGCTCGGCCTGCGGACAGCGCGCGAAGAGGTCCGGCGCCGGCCAGGGAATATGCCAGAACTGCTGGAGCCGGGGTGACTGACCGAGCTGCTCACGAAGGAGCCGAGGAGCAAGTGCCAGATGATAGTCTTGAAACCACACGAGCGGCGAGGTGACCGTCTCGATGGTGTCAGCGACCACGGTCGCGAAGGTCTCGTTGACCGCCCGGTATCGCTCCCAGAAGCCCGGGGCAACATTAACCCGATCAAGCAGCCCGTGAGAGAGCGGCCAGAGCACCTGATTGCTGTAGCCGTAATAATACCCCTCAAGTGCGGGTTCATCGAGCGGAATGCGCCTGAGTTGATACTGAGGATCCGTCGGTGGAACACCGAGGACTCCCTCGTCGGCGACGACAAAATCGGCGTCGCCGCTGCCCCAGGCGATCCACCAGCCGCCGGTCTCGCGCATGGTGGCGTCTACGGCAGCGGTAAGCCCCCCGACCGGCTGATCAACCGTATCGGGCGAGCGATGGATGTACGGTTCGCGATTCGAGACGACGACGAGGGTCGGATCGTCAGGCGGCATTCTCAGACGTCTGTGTCGATCGGCATCGGGGACCGGTTGGTGTACTCGACGAGCGTGAAGGTATCGTACGCGGTCGTCTCAACCTGCTCCCAGCGTCGGCCGAGATAAGGAAACACATGTGATCCGGTCGAAGTCTCGGGGATTTCGGAGACCAGCGCCCGGTCGGCGTATGGAAGAACTGTCGAGTACACGCCTTGGCCACCGATAACGTAGCCGCGGTCATCGCGATCGGCCACGGCTGCAGCCGCCTCGGCAACCGACGTGACGTACGTGACGCGATCAGGCATCACAGACGGTGACGAGTTTGTGAGCACCACCGCGTGGGTGCCCTCAAGTCGGCCCATCTGATCGAACGTTCGTCGACCGACGACGACGGGATGGCCACGCACGCGCTCGGTATACTGGGCATGATCCTCTGGATACGTCCACGGAATCGCCTCACCGTCGCCGATGACACCCGTCTCTGCGACGGCCACGACGAGAACCAACTTGACCATATCAGAAGACAGGGGCAGAGCGAAGAAGGTGTTACGCTCAGCTGATGCTAATCGCGTCGCTCTCCTCGTTGAGCGCGAGGTTCGCGGCGATTTCGGCGTTGCGCATGGCGTACTGGGCGGTCTCCTGCAGACTGACGAGCACCTCGCGGATCTGGAGGATATCGTCGTTGCTCATCTCCGGGAGGTCTGAGAGAATCTCCTGTTCGCAGTCCTGGATGGTCTGATAGTGTTGACGAGCCTCGTTGGTCATCGCGAAGTCGCGGTCGATGGTCGCCTCAATCGCGCGCTCGGAGAGATCATCGACATCGTCGGTGAACGACTTGATACGTGACATCGTTGCCGAATCGACCTCTAGCGTATGGTTGCTAGCCTCAAGCGCGATTTCGGCGATGTCCTCGGCGTCGTCGGCAATGAGTTCGAGGTTCTTGGCGATTGCCCGGTAGCCGATGAGCGGAAAGCCGGAGGTAAGCCCGATAGGCTGAGCGAGGTTCGGATTTTGGTAGGCCGTGAAAATCAACCGGAGCACAAGCACGAAGATCTTGTTGGCCTGTCGCTCGCGGTTGAGTGCACGCTCGGCGAGATCAGGGTTCCCGTGGACGAGCGCCTTGATGCCCTCACCGCGCATTGTCCGCCCGGTCGATTCGAGACGCCGAAGGAGATTATCGAGGGTAAAGTCCTCGGCGTCGACCGAGCACCGGATGGCGATACTCTCGGGGGTTTCCTCGACGACACCCAGTCCCATCAGCTGGTTTTCGGCGCGATACACGGCGTTGATCGTCTCGCTTTCGAGCACGCCGTCCGCTCGGACGACCCGAATGATGCGCCGGCCGAGCACGTACTGGCCGACAATCGCTCGCTCGACAGCGGTCGCATCGAGTTCGTCGGCGCGGACGACCGCCTCGGATTTACCCTGATTGACCGTCTCGGTCATCACCATGAGCGTCCCTGAATCACCTGTTCGTAACGTCACCTCATCACCCTTCTCGACCCCGTGCTCGCGGGCCCACGCCGCCGGGAGCGTCATCGCGAGCGTCGATGGGCCGAGCCGCTGTACCTTCCGTGTGTCCATGCCCATAGCCATGGGTGTCGTAGTCTTAATATTGACTAAGTCCTCATTATACGACCTGTTGTACATTGAGGGAGGTTATAGATCATCCAGGGACAGACCCGACATGGACGGGAGCCTTGCAATCGTTCCGGGAACGAAAACGACGGTCACCGAAGCTTCATCATCCGGCGTTCGACCCGACCGGTACGGACCCGCCACCAACCGCGCAGCTCCGCTTCGACATCGGGATCATCAAGGTCGACACGAAGGGCATCGAGGTCGTCGAGTTTCTCGCGAGCGGCGACAATCTCAACCTCAGAGCGGTCGATCACGGCGGGCGAAATCTGGTGGTTGCCACGGCCGAAGACGAATCCCTGTCCACCGATCGGCGAGACGATAACGACGTTTTCCTCACCGAGGGCGGCGAGGATCTCATCCGCGGTCGCGTCCTCAACCAGTAGTTCGCCATCGGTATCGGTAGCCCGCCAGACATCGACACCAAGTGCCGTGCCGTCGATGCCGAGTTCATCCTTGATCGCTCCGAGCGTGCTTCCGGGACCGAGAACGTAGGTTGTCCCAGGCGTGACATCGGCGACAACACCCGCAGCGATCCCGGAGACCTGTCCACCACCGAGTTGCTTGCTCGACTGGAGCCCGTCGGCGACCGGCACCGGGCGAATTGCCCGAAGGTCGGTATGCACCTCGCCCTCGCGGTAGGCGTCCTCGTCGATATCGTTAACCTCGCGGTCGGCAACCCGGTCGAAGGCCGTAACGATCCGGCCGGCCTCCTCAGGCGTCACGGCAAAGACCGATGAGTAGACCTTCACGCCCGCCGGGACACCGAGCATCGGCGTGTCGACCGCAAGCGTGTCAAGCGTCTCGGCAACATCAGTCGCAGTACCATCGCCACCGACAAAGAGAATCACGTCGGCGTCGGCCTCAACCGCCGCACGGACAACCGCCCGGGTGTCCGAGGCCTCAGTGGCAGCCGGTGGGCGTGTCCGCTCCGGATCGATATCCCCGATGACCGTTGGATCGAATCCCGCCTGTCGTGCCTCATCGGCCCCCATCGCACCAGGGGCAGCGAGGACGGTCGTCTCGGGGGCCTCCTGTTGGAGGGCGTTAGCCGCTCGAACGGCTCGTTCGGGCGCCCGTGGTTCAGCTCCACGCTCACGTGCCGTCTTGAGTTTGCCGTCAGTCCCTTTGAGTCCGACCCGGCCGCCCATTCCGGCGATCGGGTTGATAACGAGACACACCCGCATGTCCTAGCATTGATGAGATTCCGACAAAAGCCCCCCGAAACCGGGCGCTGACGGATATCCTCTTGATACGCGTATGTAAGCCCTGAGAAGAGGAGCACACGCCATGCCCAAGGGCCTGCAGTCAGACGGTGGGAATCGTAATGGCCTGTTGGACGTCAGAAGATGGTGGCCGTTGCCAGAAAACGTGGACGGCTAATCAGAGGAGTATCAACGCGTTGGTACCGGGGGACAAGCCAACAGCGACTATCTTTCTTCAAGGAGAGAACCCCGTCGTTTACGACGGGAGTGAATCCGACACCTCCGACACGAACTACGTTCTGCTGATGCGGATATTTAATTAGTATCGTGGCGTAGTATGACATATACCGAGGCGATTCGTCGCCGTGATAAATGCACAGTATCGGGACTCCGAGACCCAGTACGTTCGAGACGCCCTCTCGAACCGCTGTGGTGTCTCGGTCACGAGATAACTCCGAGTCCCCTTACCGGGGATAGGAGTACCGGCGGTGTGGCCCCGCCATCGGCCCGTCATACCGACGAGTCGTCAACCAGCAAAGATCCCAAACCAGCGGTACGGTGCCGTGGGAAGCCCCGTCGTTTACCACGGGGAGGAGGTCACCCAAGCTCCCGCCAAGATCGGCCACAGCTCGGGCAGGTTCGGACCGTGCCGATCTCTTCAGGGTCGTCTTCGCGTTTGAGCGTCTCGTTACACTCAGCACAAGTCAGCCGACCATACGTATCCTTCTCAAGTTCGTCGTCTCGAAGTCCCTTCCGAACCGATTTCATACCAGCGCGTTGACTGCCGGCGATCAAATACTCTGGGGCTCATCCGGTGATCCGGCTCAGTGATCAACCGCACGGCCAGCCAATTGATCAGCCGCACGGATTGGGTCCGGGAGTTTGTACGACGTACAGGCCTTTAGCACACGGTCAGCGGCCGTTGTCGCGCTCACGCGGTGCCCTGGGCTTACGTACAGCGGGTTGATGTGCCGGTTGGGTGAGTCGAACTGCCGGGTTTGAAGCGCATATCCGATGGTCGTCCCGTCGGACACATCGACATCGGCATCAGCATGGATCGCCACCCGATCACCTGCGGCCCGGTCGGCTGTCGAGTCAGCAGACGTTCCACAGAGTAGCCGCTTTGCGACACCGATCGCCGGGCGATCAAAGAGGACCCCGACGTGTGTCGCGAGACCGGCCTGTCGGAAGTGAATCCGACCGCTCCCATCGACGAGCAGACAGTCCGGGTCGGCCGTCAGCCCGCGAAGCACCTCGACGATCGCCGGCAGTTCGCGAAACGACAGGAGTCCAGGAATATACGGGATTGGGGCTGGCGCTCTGGCGGTTGCCTGCTCGAGGATCTGTCCGTCACGCATCACCACTGCGGCGCTGACCGCTTCGTCCCCGTCGAAAGCCTGGTCAATTCCACAGATGGTTTCGACACCGTTGAGTGCGTCCGAGAAGGTGGCGACAGCGGCGACATCGCGCTGGAGCCGTTCCATCGCGATCCGCTCAAGTGTCGGATCGGTGCGGAACCACGGCCGCGCGAGATCCATCTCAGAACCGGCCACCGGGGCCACCCGGACCGCCCCCCAACCGCATCTGGTTGGGGACGTTAACACCCTGCTGTTTGAGTCGCTGTCCGTACGCCAGGCCGATCAATAGGCCAACGAGGTGCGCAAAGTGGGCAACGCCACCGGCGCCTGGACCAACACCGAAGCTGATCAGGATCGAGATCGCCGCGAATCCAAGCGTTAGTACCCACAGTGGCATCGGAATAACAAAGAACAACAGCACGCGCAGGTCGGGGTTGAGAATCGTCAAGACACCCATAATCGCCAGCACGGCGCCGCTTGCACCAAGCACCCCGGGACCGACCCCGGCGGTAAGGAGGTCAAATAGCACGTGCGCAAGTCCGGCCACCACCCCGGCACCAAGGAACAGCGCCGCGAAGTTGCGACTCCCGACGCGGCGCTCAACAAGCGGGCCAAAGAAGTACAGCGCGATGCTGTTGACAATGATGTGGTTGATACCGCCGTGGGCGAAGATCGCCGTCACCCAGGTCCAGACCTGCCCGAGAGCGGTCGGTTCAAGCACAAACAGCGCATTGTGAACAGCCGGGCCCTGTAGACTCCTGACCAGCAGCTGGAGACCGAAGGTCAGCCACATCATCACTAAAAACACGTACGTCATGTTATTGTGGACGTACGCCCGGAGGCCCCCTTGCGGGTCGGGACCGAACCCGGCGGTGTCCGCCGAGCGCGTCGTCCGACCACCCGAGGAGCCGAAGTCGCTGTCGAATCGGCCGCCACCCGCACTACCGCTGTACTGGTTGAGCCCAGGGCAGTCGTGACGCTCGGGAAGACGGTGGTCCGAGCAGAACGTCCCCCCGCATCGGTGGCACTCATACGGCATGTCGACTTCGGTCCCACACACGTCGCAGGTTGCCATCACACACAATACTCCGGGCGGCCCAAAGGCGTTTGTGGTTCGCGCGGGGCAGGCTTTTGGCCGTCGCACTCCCACGGATAACCATGGACGACCCCCAGCGCAAGCAACTCCTCGAACGGGTCAACCGCGAGGGGGCGACGATCGGTCACCGGATTCCAGAGCAGATCACCATCCAGGGGGAATCAGTGGCGCTTCGGGACTTCGTCTTTGAGGTACGACGGCGCGAGAGTTACCCCCAAAGCGAGCGCGAACGCGTCAAGCGGGCAACCCGAAACCTCAGACGCGGACGGAAACAACGGCTTGAGACGCTTGAGGAGGACCCCATCAGCTACGAGGACGGCGAGGAACTTGTCAATGAGATTCTCGGCATTGATCGCGCGTTGAACGCGCTTGGATCACTCGAAGCCACCGACATTGAGGCCGAGGCCGAACAACAGGAGGTCGCCGACAAGCGTCGCTGGATGGGCTTTCTCAGGCGGGCGCTTGGCCACGACGACCGCTCAAGCGGTCAATCACGGGGACTCGAACGATGAGCGACGACGATCGTCCAGACAATACAACCCTGGCGGATCTATTGTTCGAGTTTGCCGACCGACTCGAAGCCAAGGACATCGAGTACAAGCCTGCTGCGTATCGCCGAGCGGCGGAAAACGTCGCTGAGTATCCTGGATCGGTCGCGGAACTCGCCGCCGACGGCCCCGAGGCTGTCATGGAAATTGATCGTGTCGGCGAGGCCATCGCCGACAAACTCGTTGAGTACGTCAAGACGGGGAGTATCGAAGAGCTCGAAGCGCTTCGTGGGGAGTTACCCGTCGAGATGGACGCCCTGACCGCTGTCGAGGGGGTTGGACCGAAGACGGTCGCGACGCTGTACCGAGAGCTTGAGGTACAGACGCTTGCCGACCTCGAACGCGTTGCACGGAACGAGAAGATTCGCGACCTGCGCGGATTCGGACAGACATCTGAGCAGAACATCCTCAAGAACCTCGCGTTTGCCCGTCAGGCTGATGCACGCGAACTCTTGGGCGACACACGGCCGGTTGCCGACGAGCTTCTCGCGACGATGAAAGCTCACGACGCCGTCGAAGCGTGTGACCTCGCTGGGTCGATCCGTCGGTGGCGGCCGACAGTCGGTGATATCGACGTCCTCGTCGGGACGACCGATGCCGCGGCCGTTGTCGACGCATTCGTCGCCGAGGGCGACGAGATCATCGAGGCTGGCGAGAGTAAGGCGTCGATTCGGCTTGACGGAGTCCAAGCGGACCTCCGGGTCGTGACTCCAGAAGAGTACGGCGCTGCACTCCAGTATTTCACCGGAAGCAAGGAGCACAACGTGCAGTTGCGCAACTACGCACTTGAGCGCGACGTCTCGCTGAACGAGTACGGCGCCTTCGAATTGACCGACGGCGAGACCGGCCAGCGGATCGCCGGAAACACCGAAGCGTCAATGTACGAGGTACTCGGTCTCGCGTGGATCCCACCAGAACTCCGCGAAGGAACCGGTGAGATCACCGCCGCCGCAACAGGGGAGCTTCCCGACCTCGTCCAGACAAACGATATTCGTGGGGATCTTCACGTCCACACAGACTGGTCTGATGGGACCGCTTCGATAAGGGAAATGGCAACCGCAGCGGCTGCCCTCGGTCATGAGTACATCGCCATCACCGACCACGCCGACGGACCGGGAGTCGTCGGCGAAATGGGGCTCTCAGCGGCGGAGTTACGCGAACAACACGCCGCGGTCGAAGCGATTGATGCTGAACTCGACATCGATCTTCTCACCGGCGTCGAGACCAATATCGCCGCCGATGGCGGCGTCTCGTTGGATGACGCCGTGCTCACGGCGTGTGATGTCGTCGTTGCCTCGCCACACAGCGGCCTGAGCGGCGATGGCACCGAGCGGCTCTGTACGGCAATCGAGCACCCGGCGGTCGACATCATCGGCCATCCCAGCGGCCGACTCCTCAACCAGCGCAGCGGGATCGAGTTCGACCCGATAGTCGTTGGAGAGGCCGCCGCGACGGCCGGAACAGCACTTGAGGTCAACAGCAATCCGCTTCGGCTGGACCTGTGGGGCGAGGCAGTCAAGGCCGCGATCGATGCGGGTGCAGAGATCGTTATCGATACTGACGCTCACCGACCGAGCTCCTTCGAACACATCAAATACGGTGTCCATACCGCTCGGCGCGGGTGGGCAGAGGCGGCTGATGTCAGAAACACAGAGGGCATTGAGTCACTTCGATCCTAACACGATGCGCCTGCTCGTTGATCAAATGTGTGGAGGGATCGTCTCGTACCTGCGGATGTGCGGCCACGACGTCGGGTACGCACTTGATCAGGATATCGAGGCTGACGCCGACATCCGGGCGTGTGCGACCCGCGAGGACCGGACGATCATAACGCGAGATCAGACATTAGCGGCCGCAGCCGAGCCATCAATCCTGCTCGAAACGACTGACACGAACGACCAGTTACGAGAACTCGTGGAGGCCGGGGTGTCACTCGACCCGGCGGACCGGCCACCGCGATGTGGCCGGTGTAACGGGCGTCTTGAGCGCGTTCCAGCAGAGGCGTCAACACCGACATACGCACCGGCTGCCGACGAGACAGCCGTCTACCGGTGTAGGGAGCGTGGACAGCACTTCTGGAAGGGCAGTCACTGGGAGCGTGTCACGAGAACACTTGAACAGGTGCGAACAGCGGGAAGTAGTGCCGATGCGTGATCACTCGCGACGGTTGGCCTCCCAATGCTCACAAGCCTCCATATCTTCGAGGCGCTCACCATGGTACTGACAGTACGGCTCCATCCCGGAGACTCCGTTCCGGTACTTGAAGTACCGACAGTTTCCGCAGTAGGTGTCTCCGACATCAGCTGAGGGGGATCGACGGGCGCGGGACTCACTCGACGGCTCCGGTGTGTGGATGTCTGAGCGGGCGACACCGCCGTCGCTCGTCGCACCGGCTGGAGAGTCACGATGGGATGTCGAGCGGTGGCTCCGAGTGCTGGTTTGTGTGTCGACGGATCCGTCGGGCGTTGATCCGAGGAAGCCAACCCCCCCAAGCCCCGTGTCGGAGGAGTTTGAATCGTCGGACTCGCTGTTGAGCATGACCGTCGGCGAGCGCAGGGTGAGCGAGACCGTTCCACCGGGGTCATTGCGCTGACGGAGCGTGACGATCCCGGCAAACAGGCAGTAGGTGAGCACGAGGATACCAAGCGCATACACACTCGACACCTGTGCGGTCAACTGGCGGCCGTAACCGGCCCAGTGTTCGGGATAGGCGTAGGTGAACGTTGCCACCCCCAGCAGCGTGAGACTAGCCCCGATGGCCGCCGCGATTCGGAGGTGTGGCTTGGCCGGCAGCGCAACAACGATCCCACCAAGGACACCGGGGGCCGCCAGCCCAAAGAGGACGCCGGCGTAGAGTCGGGCCGAGATGGTCTGGGGACCGCCGGCGAACCCGGTGGTGACGACCGCCAGACCGGCGAGCGAGAGAAGCGTCCCGCTGGCCAGCAGCGTGGCCCCGGCGAACATCCGACGGCGCGTCGTCACCCCGCCGACCCCGCCGTCGTA
>JBKHFN010000011.1:0-14006 GCA_046540195.1 Salinarchaeum sp. | reverse complement strand
CCCGATCCGCACCCGCTTCGAGAGCCGATCCCAGCAGCTCTTCGAGGTAGTCCAGGTCGGCCCGCGAGCCGTCCTCGCCGATGACCTCGACCCACAGCCCGTGGTCTTTGGCGTACTCGACGAGTTCGACTGTTCGCTGACGGGTCGCTTCGTGGGTTGAGTTGATTTTTTGCTCGATATGTCGATCGCTTGCCGGGACGACGAGATTGACACCGTCGACGCCACACTCAAGCGCGAGGTCGACATCCGAGCGAATGCCGCGGGCAAAGCTTGTGATGCGAGCGTCAAGATCGAGTCCGGTGACCCGTTTGATTGCCTGCCGTTCGCCGGCACCGGTGCAGGCCGACCCGGCCTCGATGACGTCAAGTCCCGTCTGGTCGAGTTCGCGGGCAATTTCCGCCTTCTCTGCCGGACTGAGCGACACACCCGGGGCCTGCTCACCGTCGCGAAGTGTCGTATCCAGAAGAGCAATGTTGTGATCTGTATCGACCGTTTCGCCGATCCACGCCGCTGAGGCGTCGTCGGCTTCACTCGGTCGGTTTATGGTGAATTTCCCGGCCAGCCGCCTCGCGGCGACTTCCTCTATCCTCCGAGGAGTCAGCTCCTCTCATTGTATGCTATTGCATATCGAGTGACGGTATAAACCCCACGGTCTTTTGTTTGGATCACTCCATGCAAACGCGGTCGCCGACGGCAACAGCTGCGGCAGCACCGGCCGGCAACTCGATGACGGTGTCCGCCCGTGCGCCTGCCAGCCCACGCCACGGCGCAAGGGTTCGGACCTGTGTCACCTGACTACCGACACACCAGATGGCGTCAATTGCCGCCCGAACGCCGACCGTATGGATGTGCCGTGTGCATGCACGAGTGAACGAAAACACCAGGGCGTGGTTGGCTTTTAGCCCTTGTCGCCCGATTAACCCAATTGCCCGGGCAACCCAGGTGTCCGCAATATGGACGGTCTCGGCGAGTGTCGTCTCCTCGCCGTCGGCCGGGGTGTGTCGCAGAACGTGGGATGATTCCGCCCCGATCATGTACGGGTGGATGGCGCCGGCAACGGGGATATGTCTGGCGTCACGCTTACTGTCGAAGACGCGCGAGACCTGTCATGACCGACGATACCTCCGGTCCGGCTGTCGGGGTTGTGGATCCGTACGCCCACGTCGATCGGTGTGACTTTCTGACCGACGATGGCCGGTGTCGGTTCGCTCTTGAGCGACGGGCGGATGATCCACCGTTCGCGGCCGCGCGTCGGGCTGAGGACTACCGGTGTCCGGTTGTCGATCCCGACCGATGGGAGTGGCAGGACTGTCCGAACTTTCGAGCAACCGCCCCCGCCCGGGAATGTGCCCGGTGTGGACTGCGCGCTCGGCCGGATCGGATCGCTGGCGCGCATCCGTTGATAGAGGAGCATCACCTGTCGTATCCCGAGGACGGCCACGAGATCACCGTCGGACTCTGTCGCTGGTGTCACGCCCGAATCCACCGGTCAGGGGCCCGGATCGACGATGATGTCGAGCCACCAGCTGACGCCGTGGCGGCGAGAGAGGCGCGTCTGAAGCGCGAACGCGAGGAGATCACCTTCGAGTCTGCTGCCGATCGGTATGACCCCGATTCGTCACAGTCACCTGATTCCTACTGATCGATGATGTCGCCGATCCGCCGTGGCTCCCCCTCGATATCGGGGTGCTCGGCGACGAGTTTGAGCACCTCGTGATCTGTTGTGTCCTCGTAGGCCTTCTGTGTCGCCTCCTCGATGAGGTCCCGCTTGAGACGGAATTCGATGCCCTCGTAAACGACATCGACCCCTTGCTCATCGAACGACAACGTAGTCATACTAATGGATAGGAAACCCTGGAGTAAAAACATCGCGTACTCTCTGCCACGATACTTATACGACCGGCCCGCGCATCGCCAGACGGGATCGATCCGTGGCGGGACTTGAGCTCTACGTGCCGGCCGAGACGGTCGTTGAGGAGCGGGACTTGGTCGTCCCTGGCGATGCCATTCTCTGTGATAGTAGTACAATCGACCTTGGAGTGCGCGCCGAGACGATCCTTGCTGGCCGCGCGGTACACGTTGGGGGTCACATCGAAGCGGCTGGTGACTGCTATCTCGATGCTGACAGTCACGTTGATGCCAAGCTCCTTGTTGGCCGCCGGGCGGCACTCGGCGCGGATGTTACGGCCGCCGGCCCGCTCCGGTGTGGTGGTAACGTACTCCGGGCTGCAACGGCAACCGTTCGTGGTGGTGTTGCAGCGACCGGCACGGACATCCGTTGTCGTCCCCGCTCGGCGGCCCTGTTTGCCGGGACAATCTTCTGGTATCTCCTTTCCGGTGGCACGCTTGCTCCGCCAGCGCCGTTTGTCTGCCCGCGTGACGGCAAGATAGGCGATGCGCGCTGGCAGGTTGATACCCCAGCGATCATCGGCGAGCGCTGCCGGCTCCACGGCAATCTCCACGCTACGGCCTGTCGGATCGGCACAGACACGACTGTTTTCGGAAGTCTCACAGCCCCGAACGGGATCGAACTCGCCTCTGGGGTCGACATCGTCGGAGATGTCACCGCTCATGACGGAACCGTCCGCATCAACGGCGACGCTCGCGTGCGCGGCGACATTCGTTGTGAGTCCCTCGTCGTCAGCAAGACGGCAGCCGTCGAAGGGACAATGCGCGCGACAGAAACGGTCGAGGTGTGCTCGTCAACGACCAGCGACCCCGCCGAGTGAACGAAAGGCAGTTGCCGCTCGCTGGCCGAAGCCACAGGCAATGCTCACCGTCGCTCTCGCTGGGAAGCCAAATGCCGGCAAGTCGACGTTCTTTGAGGCGGCGACCCAATCCGACGCCGATGCCGCTAACTACCCCTTTACAACGATCGACCCCAACCACGGGGTCGCCTACGTTCGCACCGAGTGTCCCTGTCTCGAACTTGAGGAGCGCTGTGGCAACGAACACTGCCACGATGGCAAACGGTATGTTCCGGTCGAACTCCTTGATGTCGCGGGGCTGGTCCCCGGCGCTCACGAGGGGCGTGGACTCGGCAATCAGTTTCTCGACGAACTGACCAATGCGGATGTGATCATCCACGTTGTTGACGCGTCCGGTGGGACCGATGCTGAGGGGAATCCTGTCGAACCCGGAACGTACGACCCGCTTAAGGAGGTTGACTTCATCGAGGACCAACTTAACCGGTGGCTCGCCGGGATCATCGACCGTAATTGGGAGACTGTCGAGCGACGGTCGCGGTCCCCCGAGTTCGATATCGACGCGGCTCTTGTCGAATTGCTTTCTGATCTCGGAGCAAGCGAGGCCGATATCACCACCTGTCTCCGGCATATTGAGTACCCTTCAAATCCGGCTGACTGGGACGATCGTGCGCGACAGGCGCTGGCCTCGGAACTCCGTCGTCGGACGAAACCTATCCTTGTCGCTGCCAACAAAATCGATATCGCCCCGGAGGAGACGGCATCTGCCCTCCTATCGATTGACCGTCCGGTGGTTCCGACAACCGCCGAGGGCGAACTTGCTCTCCGTCGGGCGGCTGCCGACGGACTCGTCGCCTACGATCCTGGCGACGCGACGTTTTCCATCGAAGCGGACGTCAGCGACCAGCAACAGGCTGGCCTTGAGACGATCCGCGAAACCGTCGAGACGTACGGCGGGACGGGTGTGCAGGAGGCGTTGAACCGGGCAGTTTACGATCTACTCAATCAAATCACTGTCTTTCCTGTCGAAGATGCCACCAACTGGACGGACGGCCAAGGGAACGTCCTGCCGGACGCGCTGTTGCTGGAAGCCGGTGCGACCCCTCGCGATCTCGCATATGCGATCCACAGCGATATCGGTGACGGGTACCTTCACGCGGTGGATGCACGCTCAAGTCGTGAGATCAGCGACGCACAGGAACTCGAAGAAGGAGATGTGATTCGGATCGTTTCTACAGCCTAGCTACTGGAGGTCACCGAGCGACCGCGCCGTGTCCGCCTGAATCCAGGCTTCCTCGTGCTCTCGATCGTAGATGATCGTCTCCTCGTGGTCGACGGTGACCGATGCGTACCGGTCGGTGTCGATTGGGGCGGTTGGCGGCGTTTCCTCGGTATCGGTCTCGTGGAATTGATCTCCGGTCATGATCGGTAGCGTGAATCGTCGGTTCGTATCGCCATTGACGTGTACGAGCCGACTCATGTTAACTGTTGTCATTCAACGGGGTATTGCGCACGTCTCCCCGCCGCCGATCGAGGCTCAACGTGACGCGCTTGACCGGCAGGCCCGGGTTGCCTCACGCATCCGTTCGATCGCTTCTTTCAGATCCCCGATCCCGGTCGCATACGAGATCCGAGCCGATCCGGCTCCACCGGCGCCAAAGGCCTCGCCGGGCACCACGATCACGTCGCGGTCGATCACGGCATCGACCCATCCCTCCGGGACCGAGGGCATCGCGTAGAATGCACCGTCTGGGGTCGGTGTGTTGAGGCCCATCTCCTCAAGGCCATCCAACAGGACGTCGCGCCGGGCCTCGAAGGCGTCAACCATCTCTTCGACGGGCGTCTGTGGTCCACTCAGGGCGGCCTCGGCGGCGTGCTGTGACGCCCCGGTCGCACAGGCCTGGATGTACTGGTGCACCCGGAGCATCCGGTCGATCCGCGACCGGGCGCCAATCACCCATCCGAGTCGCCAGCCGGTCATCGAGTAGGTCTTCGAACAAGCCGACACGAGCACGACATTGTCGGAGTCGGCGAAGGCAAATGGCGAGTGGTGCTCGCCGGTAAAGACGATACTCTCATAGACCTCATCAGAGATGCACAACACATCGTGTTCGTCGGCAATCCGAGCGAACGCACGCATGTCCGCCTCCGACTGGACCGCGCCGGTGGGATTCGCCGGTGAGTTGACCACGAATGCAGCCGTGTTTTCGGTGATCGCCTCCTCGACAGCCGATGGAGCGAGCGTCAGGTCATCCCGCAGACCGACCGGAACCGGCTCACCGCCAGCCAGTTTCGTCAGCTCCTTATAGGAGACAAACCCCGGGTCCGGTACCAGCACGTCCTGGCCCGGATCGACGTGGGCCTCCATGACGAGATGGAGCGCTTCACTCCCGCCGGCGGTCGCGATGATCGCTTCCGGATCAACCTGGAGTCCGCGATCGGCTGCGTACCGATCGGCGATGGCCTCCCGGAGCGATCGCATCCCCTTATTTGAGGTGTAGGCGTCGGCCTCACCCGCTGCGATTGCCGTGCGTGCGGCCTCGCGGGCGTGCCCTGGGGTCGGAAAGTCCGGCTGTCCCAGACCAAGATTAATCGCGTCCTCGCTGGCAGCCTCGAAGACTTCGCGGATGCCACTAATCGAAATGCGCTCAACGCGGTCCGAGAATCCTGTCATACCCTACCACCGGCCGTCACCGACAATCAAGGTTTCCACCCGTTGCCGTCGAACCGGCCATGTGGGGCTGTCTCACCCGATTCCGTGCATCGCTACGCTTTTATGACCCGCTTGGGTAGACACCAGTACAGTCTAGTGGCGAGGCGTGAAAGCGTCTCGGCGTGACACTCAGCGTACTCGTTCCGTCGTCGATCGGTCGGGAAACTGACGGCAAGCGCGACGCCACCCGCAAGCTCGGTACGGTCGCCCGCGCGGCGATCATCTTCCGGGTTGACCGGGTGATCGTCTTCCCCGATCGGGGAGGCGAACGCCAGTACGACGGCGGGTTCGTTGAAACCGTCCTTCGGTACGCCGCGACACCGCCCTACCTCCGAAAGGAACTGTGGGGCACGCGGGACGAACTGGAGTACGCTGGTGTCTTGCCGCCGCTTCAGGCCTCGTCGCGGACGGGCTCCGGATCGAGCGATCCGGGGTCGACGAGACAGGGTATCGTGACCGAGGTCGGACCTGATGGGCGCGTTCGGGTCAATTGCGGCCTGCAACACCCGATCTCCCTCCCCGCTCCCGATGACCGGGAGCTTGCGCAGGGAGAGCGTGTGACCGTCAGGATCTCTTCGCGACGACCAGTCCGTGCGAAGTTCGTCGACGAGTCCCCACCGGGATTCGTCGTTGAGCGAGCGGATCTCCACGCAGCGCTTGACCGCGATGATGCCGGGATCCGGATCGCCACCTCCCGTCACGGCGACGCGCTAACCACATCGGGGCTTGGCCCACTTGTGAGGCGTATCCAACGCGATGGTGCGACCGTCGCCTTCGGTGCGCCACAGCGTGGCCTCCCCGAGATACTCGGCGTCGATGTGGCGGCGGTTACCGACACGACCGCCGACGCCCCGGCCGGGTTCGACCGATGGTTGAACACGATCCCGAATCAGGGAAGCGAAACAGTGCGCACCGAAGAAGCGGTGCTCGCCTCACTCGCAACCCTCACGCTCACGGAGTGAGACAATGCCAGAACCAAACAGACCACGCAAAGGCTCGCTGGGATTCAGCCCCCGAAAACGCGCCGAGAGTGACGTCCCCCGGTTCGATTCGTGGCCGGAGGCCGACGGACAGCCGATGCTGCAGGGGTTTGCCGGGTACAAGGCCGGCATGACCCACGTGGTGATGATCAACGATCAGTCGGGTGCCCCGAACGTGGGCATGGAGGAGACCGTTCCGGTCACCGTCGTCCAGACGCCGCCCATGCGGGCGGCTGCCCTGCGCGTCTATGAGGAGACCCCCTACGGGCTTCGACCGAAGACCGAACTTTGGGCTCCTGAGACGCACGCGGACCTCGAACGAGCACTCGACGTGCCCGAAGAGCCCGACTTCGACGGCGGTGCCGACGCGATCCGCACCGCGGCCGAGGACGGCCTCGTTGATGACGTCCGGATGATCACCCACACCGTTTCCGGTGCTGTTGACGGCGTCCCACAGAAGCGACCACACGTCATGGAGACTCGCATCGGTGGTGGGTCCGTGGCCGATCGGATCGACCACGGCATCGAACTGTTGGCCGACGGTGGCAGTCACGCGATGACTGACATCTTCCGCGCTGGCGAGTACCTCGATGTCTCGGGGATCACGAAGGGCAAGGGGACTCAGGGCCCTGTCAAGCGCTGGGGCGTCCAGCGCCGTAAGGGCAAACACGCCCGTCAGGGTTGGCGTCGACGGATCGGGAACCTCGGTCCGTGGAATCCCTCGCGGGTCCGCTCGACGGTCCCCCAGCAGGGTCAGACCGGCTATCACCAGCGAACCGAGTTGAACAAACGACTAATCGAGATCGGCGACGACGATGTGACGCCCGATGGCGGCTTCGTCAACTTCGGCGAAGTCGACGGCTCGTACGCGCTGATCAAGGGATCGCTGCCGGGTCCAGAACAGCGGCTCCTGCGGTTCCGCCCCGCGATCCGGCCAAACGACCAACCGCGCCTCGATCCCGAGGTGCGACACGTATCAACCGCATCGAACCAAGGATAACCAATGCAGACGACTATTCACGATCTGGACGGCAACGCCGTTGATCAGGTCACCCTTCCGGCAGTCTTCGAGACGACTGTCCGGCCAGACCTGATCAAACGCGCCGTGCTCGCCGCCCAGGCAAATCGAAAACAGGACTACGGCGCCGACGAATACGCCGGGCTCCGCACGCCGGCCGAGTCGCCCGGGAGCGGTCGCGGAATGGCGCACGTCCCTCGTATTAACGGGGAGGCGGCACGCGTTCCGCACGCCGTCGGCGGCCGGCGGGCCCATCCGCCGAAGGCCGAGAAAGACCGGAGCAAAGACCTCAACGATAAGGAGCGCAAACAGGCGGTCCGTTCGGCTATCGCCGCTACGGCCGATGTCGAGCTGGTCGCAGACCGCGGCCACGAATTTGATACAGACCTTGAACTCCCGGTTGTCGTCTCTGATGACTTCGAGGAGCTGATCAAGACCCGCGAGGTCGTCGCATTCCTTGAGGCGGTCGGTCTCCACGCCGACGTTGAGCGGGCTGATGACGGACGGACGATTCGCGCCGGACGGGGAACGACCCGGGGTCGAAAGCGCAAGACTCCGGCGTCAATCCTCTTTGTGACCTCCAGCGAGGTTGGCCCGTCGAAGGCCGCTCGTAATCTTGCCGGAGCGGATGTGGCGACCGGTCGCGAGGTCGACGCCGAGGAGCTGGCGCCCGGGACTCACCCGGGGCGTCTGACCGTTTATACGGAGTCCGCGCTCGCGGAGGTGAATAATCGATGACGCGCGATGTGATCAAACACCCGCTGGTGACCGAGAAGTCGATGAACGACATGGACTTCGAGAATAAGCTCCAGTTCGCGGTCGATCCAGGCGCGTCGAAGCCCGAAATTGCCGACGAGGTCGCCGACCGCTTTGATGTCGATGTTGTCGGCGT
Organism: Salinarchaeum sp.; assembly: GCA_046540195.1. GTDB lineage: Archaea > Halobacteriota > Halobacteria > Halobacteriales > Salinarchaeaceae > CAZFMU01. Next base: position 5,698 of record JBKHFN010000011.1, on the reverse strand, counting down.
CAACGCACACTTCACCATGGATGGCTACAAGAAGGCGATCGTTGAGTTGTCCGAGGACGACGATGCCGGTGAGGTTGCATCCAGAATTGGGGTGTTCTGATCATGGGACGACGCATCCGAGGCCAACGACGCGGTCGCGGGGGGTCGACCTTCCGGGCACCCTCCCACCGGTACGACTCAAAGAAGCAGCACAAGACGACCGACGACGATGTCGACGCCGTTGTCGGGACTGTCGTCGAGATCGACCACGACCCGACACGGTCGGCGCCAGTCGCCGACGTTGAGTTTGAGGACGGCGACCGCCGGCTTGTGATCGCCCCTGAGGGCGTCGGTGTCGGTGATGAGTTGCACGTCGGCATCTCGGCCCCGATTGAGCCGGGGAATACCCTACCGCTGGCGGAGATCCCGGAAGGCATTCCGGTTCACAACGTTGAGGCCCAGCCGGGCGACGGCGGGACGTACGCCCGGGCTAGCGGAGTCAGTGCCCGCTTGGTTACTCACGATCAAGACGCGGCGGTCGTGCAGCTTCCGAGCGACGAGGTCAAGCGGCTTGATCCGACCTGCCGAGCGACCATCGGTGTCGTCGCAGGCGGTGGTCGGACCGAGAAGCCGATCGTCAAGGCCGGCAAGAAATACCACAAGGTTCAGTCCCGCGGAACGGTCTGGCCACGTGTCCGTGGTGTCGCGATGAACGCTGTCGACCACCCCTTCGGTGGGGGTGGCCGACAGCACCCGGGACGGCCGAAGAGCGTCTCGCGGAACGCGCCACCGGGACGCAAGGTCGGTGACATTTCATCCCGCCGTACCGGACGGGGTGGTAACGAATGAGTTCGGAGTATCGCACCGGCCAGGAGGGTGAGTTCACCTATCGTGGCCACACGCTTGAGGAGTTGCAGGATATGAGTGTCGACGAGGTCGCGGAACTGCTCCCCGCACGCCAGCGGCGAACCATTGAACGCGGTCTCGGGACCCAGCGCGAGAAACTCCTGGAGACGGCCCGCGAGACGACCCCGGAAGAGTCCGCACAGGACCCGATCCGGACACACCTGCGGAATATGCCGATCCTGCCGGAGTTCGTCGGGCTGACCTTCGCCGTTCACGACGGCCAGTCCTTCGAGCGCGTCGAGGTCGAACCGGAGATGATCGGCCACTACCTCGGGGAGTTCCAGCTCACCCGACAGCAGGTCGAGCACGGCCAGGCCGGGATCGGAGCGACACGCTCCTCAAAGTTCGTGCCGCTCAAATGAGGTGATCCGTATGGGAATCAGCTACAGTATCCAGACGGACCCGGACCAGCACGCCAAGGCGATGCTCCGGGACCGACAGATCAGTCACAAGCACAGCAAGGCCCTCGCTCGCGAGATCAAGGGCATGACCGCCGCGGAGGCAACCGAGTACCTCCAAGCGGTCATCAATGAGGAGCAGCCGGTGCCCTTCCGCCAACATAACAGCGGCGTCGGCCACCGGTCGGACATCGACGGCTGGGACGCGGGCCGGTACCCCGAGAAGGCCAGCAAGGCGTTTCTCGATCTCCTTGAGAACGCCATCGGCAACGCCGAGCACCAGGGCTTCGACGGCGAATCGATGACTATCCATCATGTTGCCGCTCATAAGGTCGGCGAGTCCGAGGGACGTCAGCCCCGAGCGATGGGCCGTGCATCGGCCTGGAACACGCCCGAGGTAGACGTTGAACTGGTTCTCGAGGCCGATGAATCACGCTCCGCGGAGGGTGATGAATAATGGCTGATGAACAACAGTTCATCGACGACGGACTCCAGCGCTCACAGATTGACGAGTTCTTCGCGGACGAACTCGGCCGGGCCGGCTACGGTGGCATGGAAGTCGCCAAGACGCCGATGGGGACTCAGATCGTCCTCAAGGCCGAAAAGCCGGGGATGGTCATCGGCAAGGGCGGGAAGAACATCCGTAAGATCACTTCGACGCTCGAAAGCGAGTTCGATCTTGAGGATCCACAGATTGACGTTCAAGAGGTCGACGAACCGGATCTCAACGCCCGGATTGTCGCCGACCGCTTGGCAAACGCGCTTGAGCGCGGCTGGTACTTCCGGAAGGCCGGACACACAACGCTTGACCGGATCATGGATTCCGGGGCACTTGGCGCCGAAATCGTACTCGCCGGCAAGCTGACCGGTGCGCGCTCGCGTGTCGAGAAGTTCTCCGATGGCTATATCAAACACAACGGCGAACCGGCCGACGAGATTGTCGACTTCGGGCAGTCCGTCGCGGTGATGAAACTCGGTACCATTGGGGTGAACGTCAAGATCATCCCACCGGGAGCGGAGTTACCCGACGACTTCCAGGTGGCCGAGGGCGCCGACACGAGCGACCTTGAGCCAAGCGAACCCGAGGAGGGCGTCGAGGAACTCATCGCCGAGGATGTTGAGCCAGAGGCCGTCGAAGAGCTTGAGGCGGCTGCCGAGTCCGAACCTCCGGCCGAGCCTGTTGAGGAGGCGCCCGTTGAGGAAGCGCCGGTTGAGGAAGAAGAGGTCGTCACCGAGCCTGGGGAAGAGCCCGTCGCTGAACCCGAAGAGGCCGCCTCTATCGAGGAAGAACTCGACGAGCTTGACGAGGAAGTCGAAGAGGAGGCCGAAGAACTGCTTGATGAAATGGAGGACGAAGAGCAATGACGATCCTGCACCCAGCGGAGATCCGCGATATGACGCCTGCCGAGCGCGAGGCTGAACTTGAGGAGCTCCGCACGGAGTTGCTCAACGCCAAGGCCGTCCAGGCCGCTGGTGGCGCTCCGGACGATCCGGGGCGAATCAAGGAACTGCGTCGCGCGATCGCTCGAATCAAGACCATTCAGCGCGAAGAAGGCGATATCGAATGACGCCGCTGACACCCGAAACGCTCCCGCGACACGAACTCTCGGGCCTCCCTGTGGAGGTTGTCGAGGCGACCAACCCCGATCTTGTCGGGATCGCCGGTCGCGTGCGCCGCGAGACGACGAACACGCTCGTTGTCGCGGGTGCCGACCGGGTGCGACAGGTGCCGAAGGCGGAGGCAACCTTCGCCTTCGTCCTCCCCGACGATCGCTTTGCGAGTATGGACCACGCGGTCCAGCCATCCTCTGTGGATGGCACCACCGTTACGGTCGCCGGACGCCGACTCCGCGCCCGGCCGGCCGAACGGACCGAAACACGAGGTGATACGATATGGCAATCGGCTTAGATGTACCGATGCCTCCGGAGCCAGACCGCCCGGAGGACTACGACTACGAGACCTGTCCGTTCTACGGCGATCTCTCTGTCCGGGGCCAAGTCCTGGAGGGAGAGGTGGTCTCGACGGACATGGACAAGACGGTCATCGTTGAGCGGGAATACGATGTCTCGGTTCCGAAGTACGACCGATACATGAAACGACGGTCCCGGATCCCGGCCCATGTGCCGGGAGTCCTGGAGCCACTGTCGGTCGGCGACGAGGTGAAGATCGCTGAATGTCGCCCGCTCTCGAAGACCAAATCACACGTCGTCGTCGAGGTTACCTCGGCGGCCGACGGAGGTGAACAGTAATGGAAGCAATCAACGCAGACGTCACACAGGGCCTCGAGAAGGGCTCATCGCTGCAGTGTGCCGATAACACCGGCGCCCGCGAACTCAAGCTGGTGAGTGTCCACAACTACACCGGGACGCTCAACCGGCATCCGAAGGCGGGCCTCGGCGACAAGGTCAGCGTGTCCGTGACCAAGGGCACCCCCGAGATGCGACGTCAGGTGCTCGAGGCCGTGATCGTTCGCCAGCGCAAACCGATTCGCCGGCCTGACGGCCGACGGGTGAAGTTCGAGGACAATGCGGCCGTCATCATCGACGAGAACGAGGAACCACGTGGGACCGAGATCAAGGGTCCCGTCGCCCGTGAAGTCGCCGAACGGTTTGGAACAATCGCCAGCACAGCTACGATGATCGTATGAGCAAGCAACCACGCAAACAGCGCGCCCGTACGGAGCGTGCCTCGCTGCACGAACGCCACGATCAGGTCCGCGCCACGCTTGCGTCGGGTCTCCGTGAGGAGTACGACACCCGGAGCGTCCGGGTCAACGCCGGAGACACCGTCGAGGTCATGCGCGGCGACTACGCTGGTGAGACCGGCGAGGTCGTCCGCGTCGATCTCAAGGATGCCGTCGTGCACGTTGAGGATGTCACAATCGAGACGGCCGACGGAGAAGAGGTTCCCCGGCCGCTTGACGCGTCGAACCTCCGCGTGACGGACCTTGAGCTCGATCGTGATCCGGAACGCGAGGCACGGATCCAGGGCACGGAAGGTGATACCGAATGACGAACCACCAGAAACGACTTTCAGCACCGAAGACGTGGCCGGTCGAACGAAAAACCGAGACCTTCACGGTCAAGGCCGATGCCGGCCCCCACGGCGAAGCCGGCGTTCCGTTGGTCGTCATCCTACGGGACGTCCTCGGCTATGTCGACTCAACCAAGGAAGCGCGATATGCGACCAGTGCCGGAACCATCCAGGTCAATGGTGACCTGGTACGGGACGAGCAACGCCCGATCGGGATGTTTGATATCGTCGCGTTCACCGAGCGCGAGGAGTACTACCGTGTCTTCCCGAACGAGGGCGGTCGACTCGCTCTGACGCCAATCGACGAGGCAGCCGCGGACAGCAAACTCGGCCGGATCATCGGCAAGACGCAGGTCTCCGGTGGCGACACCCAGCTCACGCTGCACGACGGCCAGACACTGCTCGTTGAGGAGTCCGCGTACAGCCCGCGTGACTCGCTGGTCCTCGACAACGAGTCCAACGAGATTGTCGCGCACTTCCCCTACGAGGAGGGGGCGCTGGTCACCGCCGTCAGTGGTGTGCACGCCGGCCAGATCGGTGAGATCGTCGAGATCGATGTCACCGCCGGCAGCGCTGACAACATCGTGATTGTCGAGTCACTCAACGGCGAGGTCTTCGAGACCATTGAGGAGTACATCGTCGTGATCGACGAGAACTTCATCGACGGTGATGATGCATGAGCGAAGCGGATGGCTCATTCCACGAGATGCGTCGGCCGCGTGTCGAGAAGGTTGTCGCCCACATGGGCATTGGACAGGGCGGTCGCGAGCTCGCGAACGCCGAGGAGATCCTCACCGAGCTCACCGGCCAGGAGCCGGTGCGAACGCAGGCAAAGGTCTCAGAGCCGGAGTTCGACATCCGTGAAGGCGATCCCATTGGAGTCAAGGTGACACTTCGTGACGAACAGGCCCATGAGTTCCTCGCAACGGCACTCCCGCTGGCGGATCTCTCGCGGTCGCAGTTTGACGATACCGGGAACGTAAGCTTCGGTATCGCCGAGCACACCGAGTTCCCGAGCCAGGAGTATGACCCTGATATCGGAATCTACGGACTTGATGTCACGATCAACCTGACCCGCCCCGGGTATCGGATCTCACAGCGGGATCACGAGACGCGTTCGATTCCCGCCGGTCACCGGCTTGATCCGAGTGACGCGATCGGATACCTCGAATCCGAATTCGACATTGAGGTCACCCATGAGTAAGAATGATGACACCGGCGAACACGCCAGTAAACGGACCGACCACCGTGAGACCTGCCAGCGGTGCGGCCGCAAGCAGGGACTGGTCGGAAAGTACGACATCTGGCTGTGCCGACAGTGCTTCCGCGAGGTCGCCCGCGATATGGGCTTTAAGAAGTATCGCTAACCATGACGGCTGAC
>JBKHFN010000010.1:0-14862 GCA_046540195.1 Salinarchaeum sp. | reverse complement strand
CGCCGTCCTGCAGCTTCTGCAGCGCCTCGATGTAGTCCGGCGGCAGCACGTCGGTCGATCAGTGGGGCGAGCCCGGCAATCAGTGGCAGGGCCATGATCGAGGCCGCTATGACGATCAGGTAGGGATTGAACGCGAGCCACGCCGGAATCACATTCTCGTGTCCGCCGATCAGCAACACCACACCGACCAGTGGAAAGGTTAACGCGATTGTCGGCCGGTTGTTTCGGACGACCGTTTCAAGCCGCTGCTCAATCGTCTGCCGATTCATCCCTCCAATCATCGGTCGGCTGCGTACATCAACCATTCGACGCTATCCGAATGCCGGCGGGAGTACCGCCGATGGTGGTACGGCGTGAATCAACGCCCAGAGCGTCAGTCCTGCGCCGATGCCCGTGTTGAGATACGGATACCACCAGTACGCCCGATCAACCGGGACCTCCGAGGTGAGCAACCCGGCAGCGATCACCGCGTACAGTCCAATGACGACCCCGGCGCGAACGTCCTCGATACCAAAGGCGATGGCGGCTGCGGCCCAGACGGCGATACAGTAGCCGAATGCCCACCGCTCGCCGAGGACGGTTGCGGTCGTGTCGATGCCCGCCCATCGGTCGGGCTCGATATCGGGAATTGCCGAGAATGTATGCATCGCCATTGCCCACAGCCAGGCCCCGACGATGATCGTTAACGGCGGCTGCGTGCCGGCAACGGTCACGTATGCTGCCACTCCCGGAAGGATATACAGTCCGTTCGAGATTGAGTCCAGAACTGGCGTGGTTTTAAACCGAAACGGTGGTGCGCTGTATTCGGTCGCCAACGCGGCGTATAACAGGAGCCACGGCCAGGCGCCCCGATCAACCAGCGGAAACAGTCCGAACACTGCCAGTCCGCTGGCGATGACGATCACCGGCACGAACCCCTGACCGGTGTAGTGGACCTCTTTGTCTCCCTTTTTCGGATTTGCCGCGTCGATCTCCGTATCGAAGAGGTCGTTGATTCCGTACAGATAGACGTTTGCTGGGCCGACAAAATACAGGAATAGTGTTACCGTTGCCGGCGTGATCAGATCTGCCGGACCATCGGCGGCATATGCAACGGCAACGACAATCGGACCCGCGAGGTAAAACCAGAACCGCGGCCGCGAGAGCTTGATGAGGTAGGACGCCCGCTCCATCGGTGATCAGGTGGTGTCGGTGACGATCTTTTCGGCGACGATCCCACCGCTGATAAGTCCCATTGGCACGCCGATCCCTGGGTTGGTTGAGGCTCCAACGGCGTAGAGGCCGTCGACCCCTGGATAGCGATGGTTCGGGCGGAACAGTGCCGTCTGGGTAAGCGTGTGCGCCATGCCCAACGCGCTTCCCTCGTAACTGTTGTATCGCTCGGCGAACCCGGAGACACAGAAAGACTCCTCGACGACAATCCGGTCGCGAAGGTCGACATCGGTGTAGGCGGCAATTCCCTCAAGCACCTCCTCGCGGAAGGGCCCCCGTTCGGCCGGTCCATCTTCAAGTCCGGGGGCAATTGGAACGAGCACGACCACTGCATGGTGCCCATCTGGCGCCACCGTATCGTCGGTCTTCGAGGGGACACACAGGTACATCGACGGATCGTCCGGCCAGGCGGGGGCCTCGAAGATCGATTCGAAGTGATCGCTCCAGTCCGTCGGCAACAATAGCGTGTGATGATCAAGCCCAGGAAGTGCTCCTTCGACACCCAGATAGAGCATATACGCCGACGGCGCGTAGGTCCGCCCCTCCCAGTAGTCCGCGCCGTAGCTTCGCTTCTCCGGCGGAAGTAGCTCCTGATCGATGTGGGCGAGATTGGCGTTACCCACGACAATGTCTGCCGGGACGCCGGCGGCCGTCGTCCCGCCGTCGGCAACGGTTATCTCAGGGGTCTCGGTCGCTGTCGGTGGCCCATCGGCGGCTGCCGATATCTGTGGTGGGGCGTCTGCCGGTGCATCCACGATCGGCGAGGGCCCACCGTGTTCGGGTCGAGCGACCTCAAGGCTGAAGCCACCGCGTTGACCCTTAATCTCGCGCACCTCGCAGTTCACCCGGTACTCCACGCCGAGGGATGCCCCAAGCTCAACCAACGCATCAACGATGGTGCCCAGTCCACCCTGGGGATAGAACACGCCGAGATTGAAATCTACGTGACTCATCAGGTTGTACAGCGCCGGCGTGTTCGTCGGCGACCCGCCGAGGAAGATGAGGGTGTACTGCATCAGCTGCTGGAGTTTTGGATGATCGAAGTACGACTCGACGTGGTCCTGCATCGAACCGCGGAGAGTTAGATCCCGGGCGTGGATCAGTGCTGGATCAATCCAGTCGCGTAACCGTGATCGATCGGTGTAAACGAACTCCTCCATCCCGATCTCGTAGGTGTGTTCTGACTCCTCAAGATAGGCCTCAAGCGCGTCGCCCGCACCTGACTCGTACGTCTCGAAGAGTCCCTTCGTCTTGTCGACATCGGCGGAGATCTCCACTTGATCTCCGTCGTCAAAGAATACCGAGTAGTGTGGGTCAAGATGGGTCAACTCATAGAAGTCCGCTGGATCACGGTCGAACGCTGCGAAGAACCGCTCGAAGACGTCTGGCATCAGGTACCACGACGGCCCCATATCGAAGGTGAATCCATCGCGGTAGAGTCGGCTCAGCCGCCCACCGAGTTGTTCGTTCCGTTCCAGGACGGTCACATCAGCGCCTGCGCGTGCCAAATGGCACGCTGTCGCGAGTCCTCCAACGCCCGAGCCGACAATCGCGACCGACCGTCCTGTAAGATCACTCATACAAATGGGTTAGGTCGCGAGACAATTAAACCGTCCTGTCGCGGCGGTCCACGATGGGAAGTTGCGAGGCTACCTCCGTTGAAGCGTAGGAAGGATATCAACGCTGTCGAGTCACGACGAACTCGGCGATCTCCTGCAAGTATGACGAGGCACGTGGGTCTGCTGTGTCGACCCGATTGAGCGCGGCGATCGCCTTAGTGGCCTCCGTCCGTGCTCGTTCGGTCGCCTCACTCGCCGAGAGACTGGTTACCCGTACGATCGACGGGCGGTCCACGGCAGCGTCGTGGTCGGTTGGCTTACCAATCATATCGGTGTCGGCCGTCGCATCGAGAATGTCATCGCGAATCTGGAAGGCGACGCCGAGCCGTTCAGCGTATTCGCCAAAGGCTTCGGTCGTTTCAGTTGAGGCATCGGCGGCAATCGCGCCGAGTTCGGCCGCTGCCCGAAATAGCGCTCCGGTCTTTCGTCGCGCGAGCGTCAGATACTCCTCGTCGTTAGTCGGTTGATCCGTCAGCTCCGTGGCTTCTCCCTGGCCCAGCTTGCCCATCGCGTCGGCGACCACCTCCATGGCGCGGGGATCCGACGAGAAGAGTGCGAATGCCTCTCCGAGGAGGCCATCGCTTGCGACGATTGCCCGCCCATGTCCGAAGGCCGTCCAGGCGCTGTCGACACCGCGTCGGAGGACCGACCGATCGATGATGTCATCGATCACCAGCGAGGCTGTGTGCACGAGTTCGATCCCGGCGGCAAAATCGAGTGCGTCCTCCAGATCGCCGCCGGCTGCCTCACAGACTAGCACCGTCACGAGCGGCCGAACGCGTTTTCCCCCCGAGAGCGTCATCTGGGCGATCTCCTCAGAAAGGTCCTCATGTTCGACCCCGGCGATGATCTCCTCAATCCGGGCTTCGACCAGTGATCGTCGCCGCTCCAGAAACTCCATCGAAGTATCTATCATAGATGCTCGCCGGCCAAGTACGTGACGGACGCCCGGGACGACGCGTATGATCCCAGGGGCATCTATTGAACTCACGTCTTATCGGTGGCTGTTTCGAGTCGTTCAACGAGCGCTTTGACGACTGCCGCCGGCTCGCCGACGATGGCCTGGTCGGCTACCTCGAAAACGGGGGCACCTGAGTCGGCGTTGATTGCAATCACCACTTCAGCCCGCCGGATATCCGCCAGGGCTCCTCGATCGCCGTCAACACCGACGGTGAGACACAGCTTCGATGACCCTATTGCCTGTCCGACTTGCCGGTGCCGGGGAACCCACCCAGCGTCGATGGCCGGTCGCGTCCCAACAATCACGCCGTCAATCAACTCGGCGATCCGCTCAATGCCCCTGAAGGTAACCGTGTCGTTGATTCCGCGTCCAACAATGACGAGAGCTGCTGCCCGCTCGGCACTCGGATCCCGCCTGCCGAGTTCCTGAAACCCGTCGATGGTTACCGCCGAATCGCCGACGCTCGTAATGTCTTCGTGGTTAACCGCCGGGGTTCCCGTTCCCGAGGCGGTTGACCAGACGTCCGGTCGGACCGTCACCACAGCCGGCTCGTCGTTGAGTTCGATACTCACCTCTAGCTTCGATGCGTACCACCGGCGACGCACTTCCAATGGATCGGTCTCCTCAATGTCGGTGACATCGGTCACAATCGGCCGATCGAGTGCTGTGGCAACCGCCGGAGCGTAATCGACACCGTTGGCCGTGTGGGGAATCACCAGATGTGTTGGTTCGTCGATTCTGGTGAGCAGCTGCTTGATCCCTCGGTAGTGCTCGGTGTGGTGAAACTCGGCTCCACCCGACAGCAGGTGGATCGTGTTGACGTCTGCACGATCAAGCGATGACGCGAGCGTTTCACCGTTTCCCCCCACGACGGCGACCCGCACCTTATCGTCCGATAGCTCGGCTGCCGCGGTGATCGCCTCGTAGGTCGGGGAGTGGACCCGTCCACGCCGATGATCAGCAACAACGAGCGCGTCAGTCATTCCTGGAGTACTCCGTGCATTCGGAGTGTGTCAACCATCTCTTCGGCGAGGGCTTCCGGCTCTCCCGTTGTTCGGTCGACAGCCTGGAGTCCGGCCGGAATCCGTATCCCGGTGATCGCTTCGCGATGATGACCGGTGAGTGTCTCCGCATCAAGACCCCATGCCGCAGGCGATCGGACGGCGATTGACTCTGTCTCGACGGATTCTGTCGGGGATTCGATCGATACGATTCCGGTCTGGACGGTGAGCAATGCCGGCAGTTCGACTGTGAGCCGCGCGTCAAGCCGGTCTTCGAGTTCCCGGCGCACCTTGAGGCGCTCGGCGTCCGGATCAAGGATGGCACCGATCACCCGCGACGCCCACGCGTATCCCGCCTGTTCTGCTATGGCGACCCCTGTTGCGGCGCGGGCCGTGTCGCTTGACTGTGCCCCAGTGAGCACGAGCGCCGGCTGCCGGTGGCTGACGATGGCGGCGAGGATGGCGACCACCGGCGTGATATCAGCTCTAGGACGGGAATCCGGTGCTAGCGATGGATCCCAGACGCGGAGGGCCTCATCGGCGCCCATCGCGAGCCCCTCGTTAAGAACTGCCTCAGCCCGCTCGGGACCAACCGTCACAAGCGTGACTGTCGCTTCCGTGAGGCCTGTCGCGATGTCGACTGCTGCGGCGATAGCATATCGATCCCACTCGTTTAGGTCATAGGACACCGCTGTCTCCGGAAGCTCGCCGTCCTCAATCTCGACTGTCCCGGCGACGCGTGTGACCTGTCTGATCGGGACCAGTAGCTCCATACCGGATGACTGCCGCGGTAGTGACAAAACCGTTGAGGCCCGACGCCCTGCTCGCCGGAATCGTCGTTGTCGTCATGGTGGTGTCGAGTGTCTGTGACCACCGGTGTGGCCTGCGCTTTCCTGAGGCGCGTGAGTCACTCCATTTCAGTGATGTTCTCCTCCGGCAGCGCAATTAGGTTTTCACGCCCGATCCGGAGCTTGTCGATCCGGTCTTCTTGATCCATCTCAGACAGCAACTGTGAGACCTTGGCGCTTGACCACCCCGTCTCCTCGACGATATCAGACTGCTTCATCCGTCCACCATTGCGCTTGAGGAGCCGCTCGACGCGTTCCTCATCGCTGAGAAGCTCCGGATCGATTGACGACGCCGGTTCTGACTCCGCCTCGGTCGGTTGATCTGCGCCGTCTGATCCACCTGGTTCTGTTGCGCTTGTCGATCCGTCGTCGGTGTCTCGACCGCGGAGCCACCATGCCGATATCGCGACCCCGGCGACGAGTAATGCGGCGAGGGCGACACCGGGGTTGAGGTTGATCGGCAGTCGTGACCGGTAGGTCACCTGGATGTCTTGCTCGTCGAAGGTTGTCGGCCCCTCCCAGATGATCCGTCGGTCGGACGCCGGGTGTGTCGTACTCGCAATGAGATAGCCTTCCGGGCGCTCAATGACGAGTCGCTGATCGGGACCGAGGGTGCCGACCCAGTTGTGACCGTTAACGTGGAAGGCGTCGCCAATCTCGATCCGTCCGTTGCTGCTCGCGGCAAAGGCCGTCCACGTGAATTCATACCGGAGCGTCCCAACGTCGTCGCTCAGATTCGTCGATCGCTGTCGGTCCTCCACCGTCATTGTTCGCTCGGTTTCGGCAGCCACCTCGTCAACGACCGCCGTGATCGCCTCTCCGCCGATGGTATGTTCTCCTTGGACGAACGCTTCACTGAGACGTTCGAAGGCCGCCCGTTCCGCCTCGCCTTCGGCCGTATGTTGTGATGCCACGGCAACCCGTGCGTCGCCGTTATCCTGAATGTCGATGTATATCGTCTGGGTCGTCCCGCTGTCGACGGACTGCCCAGTGGCTGTCGCAACCGGCCCTGCGACCGGTGTGACCGCCGGAATGAGCCCGACGATCACGAGTCCGGCGAGTACAAACACGACAGCAGGAGCCCGCATACAGCCAGATTTCAAAGCCGAGGGAAAAACACTTTCTATGCCGATAGAACGGTCAAGCGGTCGTTTGAGCCTCCAGCCGTCACCAGGCCGCTACACTCGCAACGGTTAGCTTTTACATATGTGGCGGATATCTCCGCGCGATGGTCCGTGTCCTCCCCGTACTCGCTGCCATCGCCGTCGCCGCCGTGATACTCGCCCCCGCCGGGATCGCGGCAACCGCGTCGGACTCTCCATCGGTTTCCCAGGTGTCGACCCCCGATGGCAGCGTTGTGCTCCCCGAACAGCTGTGGGCCGGATCTACCGCACACTCGGATCGGATCATGACCCACACCGATGTCGGTGTCAGTGTGGATGCCGCCAGTACGGCGACCAACGCCCGACATTTCGAGTTAACCCTCCAACAGCGGCTTTCCGATGCTGAGACGAATTCCGAGCGACGGGTTGTCCTCTCCAATGAGTCCGATCGCCTCCGTGAGGCCATCGGTTCGCTTCTTGAGCGTGAGCAGGCAGCCTACGAGGCGTATGCGGCCGGCGAGATCGACGCACAGACACTTGTTCGTCGGCTCACGCGGACTGCCGTTGCCGCTGACCGGTATCACGAGAGCCTCGAAGTACTCTCTGGCGAAATCGAATCAACGCCACGGATGACCATGCCAGAGTCGTTGATCGTTGCCAGCGCGGAGGTTCAGGCGCTACAGGCCCCCGTGTTGAACCAACTTGCCGCCGTTGCGCGCGGTGACCGTGCAGCCAGTCCGGTACGGGTAAGCGTCAATGGTGATCGGCTCCGTGTCGCGATGATTGATCGCGACGAGCAACAGTTCCTCGCCGATACGTACGATTGGGGTCACTGGCAGCGCGGTATCGAGCAGCCCCCTGGTTTCGATACTGTCGAGGATGTTGCCTCTCGGTTCGCGAATGCATATCCGTGGATCGGCAGCGAGGTCCGCTCAATCGAGGAAGTCCAGCCCTCACAGGTCGGGGCCTACGAGGTTGGAGCGGTTCGATCATACGCGCAGGTGACCGTCTGGTTCGATAGCCGCACCGAGGAGGTCTATCTCGAACATCAGCAACTGGACTTACAGACACTCCCAACGCAGAATGTGACGACAGAACGCGGCACGTCAACTCAACTTCGCGTCGCGCGAACAGATCCCGGCGGTCCAGCCCTCATCGAGACGACCAACCGGAGTTCTGATACCCCGATCAACGCGTCTATCCGCCTTGACGATACTGTCGTCGGCACGACCGGTGTCGATGGCCGTCTTTGGGTCCTTCCGCCGTCTGATGCCTCGACGGTGACGGCAACGACCGACGCCGAGCAACTCAACGCGACAGCAACGTGGGAGGCCACCGCAGGTTGATATTCCAATCGGCAGGTATCACCTGCATATGCGCCAACGGGCGATTGCGCCGGTACTTGGTGCGGCATTACTGGTGGCCATCGTCGTTGGACTCGCCGGGATTCTTGCGATAACACTGCCGTCCGTGGGCTTTGCTACTGAACCCTCCTATACCGTACTGTCGGCGAGTGCGGACGCCGACACGAACGAAATCGTTCTCCGGCACAATGGCGGACCGCCGATCGACGTGCGCGAAATCGAAGTAGCAGTATCGGTCGACGGACAGCCACTGGCCCGTCAACCACCGGTTCCGTACTTCGCTACGGCGGGGTTCGTCGGCGCACCGACGGGCCCGTTCAACCAGGCCGCAGACCCGGTATGGCAGACAGGTCAACAGGTCAGCTTTCGCATCGCCGGGACGAATGACCCGACTCTTCATCGCGGTGACCGTGTCACTATCGCGCTCTATCGAGATGGCGTACGTGTTGCCGCCACAGATACGACTGCTCGGTAGCTCACTCCGGCGCGCGTGCTGTTGTCACGATTGCAATATCTGGCTTGTACGGTGGACCCATCAATGTGTGATCGATGTCAGTGAGCCCGGCTTCCTCGAACATTCGGTTGGCCTCCTCGGTGTCATAGAATAGCATTATCGCGTCGGCTGCCCGCTGGACGAGGGAGTTCTCCGGGTTGTGTGGTCCGACGACGAGTGTCTGCCCTCCGGGCTTGAGCACCCGTCGGAACTCCTGCAGGGCCCACACCGGATGGGGCCAGTACTCGATAGACCCGGACGACCACACGACATCGAACGTGTCGGTGGCGTACGGCAACCGTTCGGCGTCGCCACGGATGAACCCGACATCACCGCGCTTGCCGAACTTCTCAAAGGCGTGTTCCATCTGGTGGGTGCTCTGATCAAGCGCGTGGACGTACTCGACACGTTCTTTGAGCGCTTCCGTTGCGAAGCCGGTGCCACAGCCGACATCCAATACCCGGTCATCGCGGGCGATGTCGAGCATCGCCATCGCGTCATCGCGCATCCGTTCGTTCCAGATGAAGGGATTGATGCGGTCGTAGACGGTCGAGAGATACCGATAGAACAACCGGGCTCGCGTCTTATCCTCCAGAACTCCCATTATATGTTCTACCGCACAGGTGGGCATAACATTGACCTTCGGCCGTAGCGTCGCCGTTTCCCGCCGAGACGGCCAAATCCGCAACTACCATATACGTGCTCGTCGGAACAACGCGTGCACTTAGCATGCCGAGGCCAGAAGTCCTGGAACGAGTTAAGCAGGCCGAACGCGAGGCCGACGAGATCATCGCCGATGCACGCGAAGACGCGGACCAGCGGATTGCTGAGGCCCGCGAGCGTGCCAGCGAGATCCGAAGCGAGGCCGAGGCGGACGCACAGGAACTGAAAGAACGCCGGCTTGAGTCGGCGCGCGAGGAAATTGAACAGGAGCGCAAAGAGATTCTTGAGGCCGGCCGCGACCAGCGTCGCGAACTTGAGTCCCGCGCTCGCGATCGAATGGATGAAGCGGTTGCGCACGTCCTCAGCCGGTTCGAAGAGGAGGTCCATGCTCAGACCTGACCGGATGAGCAAGGTCTCGGTGACCGGATCGAAGGCGGTGATGCCGTCGGTCATCGAAGCACTCCACGAGCTAACTCTCGTTCACCTCAGCGATTACGACGGATCCTGGTCGGGCTTCGAGAACGGCCGCCCGCTAGAGGGGTCCGAGAAGGCGTCCGAGCAGCTAATCACCGTCCGTTCGATCAAAGATGCCCTCGATATCGAGCGGGACGGCACCGAAGGAATCGGCGCTCTTAGCGAGGCGGAACTTGAGGACCGTCTTGAGGAGGTCCGCTCTCAGGTCAACGAACTTGATGACCAGCGGAGCGAGCTCGAAGACCAGATCCGGAGCATTGACGACCAGATCGAGACGCTTGAGCCGTTCGCCACCCTCGGAATCGATCTCGATCTGCTGTGGGGCTACGACACACTCGATATTGCGGTCGGCGAGGGAGACCGACGGGCGATCAAGGAGGCTCTCGCCGAGGCCGACGCGATCGACACCTTCGAGCTGTTTCACGAAGAGGATATCCTCGCCATCGCCGCCCACGGAGCCGGCGAGGATCCGATCGGTGACGCGCTTGTCGGTATCGAGTTCACGCCTGTGGAGATCCCTCACGAGGAGGGTCCTGCCGAGAGTCGGATCGCCGAACTAGCGACCGAACGCGATCGACTTGAGGAGGAGATTGAGACGGTTGAGGCCGATCTCGCCGATGTCCGTGAGGACGTCGAGGACTTCGTGTTGCGAGCCGAGCGCCACCTGATGGTGCAAGTCGAACGCACCGAGGTCCCACTTCAATTCGCTACCACGAAGCGAACGTTCATCGCCGAGGGATGGATCCCAACCGATCAACTCGATCGGCTCGAAGCGGCGATGCGAGAGGCCGTTGGCGATCGAGTCGACATCGAAGAGGTCGAACGAGCTGACTACGACGCAGTCGAGGGCCATACTGAGGCGGTGACTGACGGCGGACAGCCGGTCACCGTTGACGACACGCCGCCGACGAAAATGAACAACTCGGCGGCGGCGACACCCTTCGAGGCGCTCGTCGAGGCCTACCAACGTCCGAAATACTCCGAACTTGACCCGACGCTGATCATCTTCCTCACGTTCCCGTTCATGTTCGGGTTCATGATCGGGGATATCGCCTATGGGCTGATGTACATGGGCATCGGCTATTTCCTTCAGCGCCACAGTTCTGCGGTGGTGAACGCGCTTGGGACCATCGCGCTGTGGTGTGGTGGGATCACCGTTATCTTCGGTTATCTGTACAATGACTTCCTTGGGATGAAGCTCGTCAAGCACAGCGAACTGGCCATCCCTGGACTTGGTGTGCTCCACAAGGGCTACAAGCCGCTTGAGAGCGTCAACAACGTTGAGTGGGTGCTTACCTGGATTGTCCTGGCTGTTGTCTTCGGGGTACTTCACATGACTGTCGGCTGGTACATGAACTACGTCAACAAACGAGCCCACGAGCGACGCGAGGCGCTCTTTGAGTCCGGCGGGTGGATCATGGTCGTTGTCGGCCTGTACCTGTGGGTGTTCAGCGGTCATCTCGCGGAGCCGAAACCCGGCTTTATTACCGGTGCTGACGCACTTTGGTTCATCCCACAGATCCCAGCGGTTATCGGGATTGCTGGACTCGTTGCCGTGGTTGTCGGGGCGATCCTCGTGACCGTTGCCGAGGGTCTGACCGGCGCCATCGAGATTCCCTCGATCATGCTCGGACAGACGCTGTCGTATCTGCGGATCCCGTCGGTTCTCCTCGCAAAGGGTGGTATGGCGATGGTTGTGCTGATGCTGACTGAGCTGTTGTTGGGTCTCGATACCCTCACACTCGTCGAGAACTCGCTGTATGGACTGTTCGTGAAGGGCAAGTTTGCCGCTGCCCTTCCGGATGTTGGAATTCTGACTGGAATACTGCTCGGTCTTCTCTCGCTCATCGTCTTCGTTGCCGGCCACATTCTCGTGTTGATCCTCGGGATCACAGAGGCCGGAATCCAGATGCTTCGCCTCGAATACGTTGAATTCTTTCAGAGGTTTTATGACGGCGGTGGGCGGAAATACGAACCGTTCGGACAAACCACCAGCGACCTTGCTAACGATTAACCACGATACATGTCACTTGCACTCACAGCTGACGTAGCCAGTATCGCACTCCAGATGAGCGAATCGGCCGCCGAAACCCTCGGCGCAAACCAGGCCTTCGCGGCTGCTGCCCTTGGTGTCGGACTTGCCGGTCTCGGTGCCGGGATCGCCGAGTCCCGTATCGGTGCGGCGTCGGTCGGTGCTATCGCCGAAGATCGCGACATGTTCGGGACCGGGATTCTGTTCACGGTCCTGCCGGAGACGCTGGTGATCTTCGGGATCGTCATCTTCATCCTCGTGTTCGTCCTCGCACCACTGTAACGCTCCGCATCAATATCAATGAGCCTCGAAACGGTCGTCGAAGACATCCGCGACGAAGCCGAACAGCGGGCCAAAGAGATCCGCGAAGAGGCCGAAGCGGAGGCCGAAGCGATCGAACAGGACGCCAAGGAAGACGCCGAACGGATCCGCGAGGAGGCCGAGGCGGATGTCGAAGCACAGATCGAACAGGAGCGTGAACAAACCCGTTCGAGTGCCAAACTCGAAGCCAAGCAGGAACGACTCCGTGCCCGTCGCGACCTGCTTGAGGAACTCCGTGAGACCGTCGAGACGGAACTCGCCTCGCTGTCCGACGACCGTCGCGAGGAGCTGACGCGAGCCCTCCTTGAGGACGCGCGTTCGGAGTTCGAACGGAGTGCACAGCTGTATGGCCGACCGGACGACGAGGCCCTCCTCCGCGATCTTGCCGAGGAGTACGACGGCGTCACCTACGGCGGCACCACCGACTGTCTCGGGGGCGTCGTCGTTGAGGGGGCCGACTCGCGTGTCCGGATCAACAACACCTTCGACTCGGTCCTTGAGGAGGTTATGGAGGCCGAGCGACAGTCGCTGAGCGATCTCCTCTTCGAAGAATGAACCGCGAGTTCGCCTCGACTGGCGCCTCAAACCCGGAGTACGTCACCGCGCGGGTCCGAGCCCGACGGGCCAAGCTGCTTGATGAGGAGGATTATCGTAAGCTTGTGCGAATGGGCCCAAGCGGGATCGCCCGGTATCTTGAGGAGACCGAATACGAGGATGAGATCGACGAACTCGGCACCCGTCACAGCGGTGTCGATCTGGTTGAGTACGCTCTCAACAGCAATCTCGCGAAACACTTTGGTAATATCCTCTCGTGGGCCGACGGGCGGCTTCACGATCGGCTCGCCCGTTATCTCCGGAAGTACGATGTCTGGAACATCAAGACGGTGCTTCGCGGACTCTATTCCGGGGCCGAGCGCGAAACGGTTGAATCGGATCTGATCCGCGCTGGTGAACTTGGTCACCGTCAGCTTGATCACCTCCTCAACGCCGAGACGATTGCCGACGCCGTCGAGGGGCTGGCGGGCACGATGTATTACGAACCACTTGTTGAGGCGCTGCCCGAGTACGAGGATTACAACTCGTTGATCCCACTCGAGAACGCCCTTGATCGGGCGTTTTACACCGAGTTGCTCGGTAGCGTTTCCTTGGGGGCCGCCACCTACGGCAGCGCCCGACAGTATCTTGCCTTTCTCCGCGCGGAAATCGACTTTCTGAACATCCGCAACGCCCTCCGGCTAGCCCGTAGCGGTGCGGACATGGACCCGACGGCGTACTTTGTCGAGGGCGGCCGTCTGTTCACCGCGGATCGTCTCCGACAGTTGGTCGGGAACACGGACGAACTGATCACCTACATCCGCGATAGCCGGTACGGTGATGATCTTACGGCCGCCCTTGACGCCCTAGAGGAAGCCGAGAGCCTCATCCAGTTCGAGCACGCACTTGATGCTGCGTTGCTCGAATACTCCGACCGGCTGGCCAGTAGCGACCCCATGTCAGTTGCCGCGGTCATGTCCTACGTCCTCGCAAAGGAACGCGAGGTCGAGAACATTCGCGCGATCGCTCGGGGACGCGAAGTTGGACTTGAGGAATCGGAAATCCAGGAAGAACTGGTGATAACATGAGCGCCGGAAGCAAGGAGATCGCGGTCGTTGGCAGTCCGGAGTTTACGACCGGCTTCCGACTGGCCGGCGTCCGGCGATTCGAAAACGTTCGCGACGAGGAGAAGCCCGACGCGCTTGATGAGGCAGTTACGTCGGTCCTCACCGATGACGCGGTCGGTATCGTCGTCATGCATGATGACGATCTTGAGCATCTCTCGCGGGAGACCCGCCAGACCGTCGAAACTAGCGTCGAGCCTGTGGTCCTCACACTCGGCGGTGGCGCCGGGAGCGGGAATCTCCGACAGCAGATCAAGCGGGCAATCGGTATCGACCTGATGGACGAAGAGCAATAATTCATGAGTCAAGCAACAGATATCTCCGTCACGGAAGACGGCACGATTACGAGCGTCAGTGGTCCGGTCGTCACAGCGACCGGGCTCAACGCGAAGATGAACGACGTCGTCTACGTCGGCGACGATGGGTTGATGGGCGAGGTCATCGAGATCGAAGGCGACGTCACGACGATCCAGGTCTACGAGGAGACCTCCGGGGTGTCGACCGGCGAACCCGTCGAGAACACCGGCGAACCGCTGTCGGTTGACCTTGGCCCAGGGGTTCTTGATACCATCTACGACGGCACCCAACGTCCACTCAGTGTGCTGCGCGAGCAGATGGGGGCGTTCCTTGATCGCGGTGTTGACGCCCCTGGCATTGATCTTGAGCAGACCTGGGCGTTTACCCCGACCGTCGAGGCTGGCGATCACATTGAGCCTGGCGACATTGTCGGCACAGTTCCCGAGACCGGAAGCATCGAACACAAGGTCATGGTTCCGCCGGACCACGATGGTGGTGAGGTCATCGAGGCTCGCTCCGGCGAGTACACCGTTGAGGAGACGGTCGTCCAGATCGACGGCGGCGAGGACATTCAGATGCACCAGGAGTGGCCGGTGCGCCAGCCCCGCCCGACCGTTGATAAGGACACGCCACGGGAGCCGCTGATCAGTGGACAGCGCGTTCTCGATGGGCTGTTCCCCATCGCAAAAGGTGGCACTGCGGCGATCCCCGGACCTTTCGGTAGCGGAAAGACCGTCACACAGCACCAACTCGCCAAGTGGGCCGACGCCGACATCGTCGTCTACATCGGCTGTGGCGAGCGGGGCAACGAGATGA
>JBKHFN010000009.1:0-15824 GCA_046540195.1 Salinarchaeum sp. | reverse complement strand
TGTCAGGAGCAACCTACGAGAGAGTGGCGAAATCGTTCTGGGGGTAAACACGTACGCTCAGACGGAGTTGGTTGTGCTTGGAATCGTGTTTGATACCTTTTGCTTCCACGTGACGGTGGAGCGTGGGTGGTTGTCGCCTCGCTTTCGGTAGCCGGGTGGGTTGGCGTTCTCGTCTCCGCGTTGGCGTGTTTTATACCAACTATTGAACGACTCAGCAAGCTCTTCGAGAACTCGCTGACTTGACTGAGAATGGAGGTCACTGTATCGTTCGTGTTCCTTGAGTTCGGATTTGAGTTCGCCGTCGTCGGGAATTTCTCCGTCTTCGTCCCACCGACCTTGTGTGTAGTATCTGGCGACGTTCCACAGTTTCGACGTCGTCTTGCACCTGTTGGTGGTTGACAATTTTCGCTCGATAGATGCGAGTGGTTTCCAGCATCGGACTGTGTTCGTAACAAGTTATGAAAGATCGTATATTAAAATCAACGACTGGAGCGTGGAATATCCAGTACTTCCATCGAGCGTGGTTAGTGGAGGAGTTGTCGGCTGTATCCCCGCCCTGAAGGGGCGGGGTTTTAGCCTTGAATAACTGGCTCTGATTCGCCTGTGGGGACGACCTCAATCTGTCGACGACCGGACTCAATCTCTGCATAATCGGTCGTATCTTTGTACGCGATGTCAGTGAATGCTGGATCGCCGTCGACGTGAATGTCGACTGCTGGGGCGTCTGGACAGCAATGGCCGACCCGAACGCGGGCACTGTTTGCCATGGGTGAGAACCTCCACCTACAGATACTCTTGGGGCGCTTAAGTGTATAGAGTCAATAGTTATCCTAATCGGCCATTATCGCTTTGATACTGACTCTCTACGAGATGAGGACAGCAGAAAGTAGTCCCGGGAGGATTCGAACCTCCGTCGTCAGCCCCAGAAGCTGACAGGATTGGCCACTACCCCACGGGACTACACGCAAATATTCTTGCTGCCGGCACTTATGTACTGCGGTGTCGCGCGAACCTCCCCGGTATGTCATCCAGGTTTCGGGGTGTCTGCCTCGTGTCCGAGCCGACCTTATTTATCCATCCCAGGCACACTACCGAATATGTATATCGGACGATTCGTCATCGTCGGCCCGGATGTCGCCGCCTATCGGGTCTCCTCACGATCGTTCCCGAACCGACAGATCCTGGATCGAGGCGACACGTTCACTGTTGCCCCTACTCCGGACGCTCCCGAAACCGAGAACCCATACGTCGAGTACAATTGTGTTCGCGTCCTTGAGGATCCGTCGAGTGTCGTCCTCGGCAACGGGACACACGTCGATCCGATCGCCGAGAAACTCACACTCGGGTACCCGCCGCGGGACGCCCTCGCCGAGGCGCTCCTTGCGCTTGACTACGAGAAGGACGACTATCATACGCCGCGGATCGCCGGTATTGTCGGCCCGACCGGTGCCCACATCGGCATCGTTCGACGCGATGCGCTCATCGTTGAGGCGGTGACCGAACCGACGCTGGTGGCAACCTACGAGCGCGATGCCCCGACCCCTTTCGCCTTCGAGATGGCCGACGCCCAGGCGGCAGCGACAGCCGCCTACGAACTTGACTTTGAGCACCCCGTCTGCGCCGCTGGTATTGTCCGTGATGATGGTGACTTCGATGTGGCCGTCGAGAACGACCCAACGGCCTGACGCGCGTCGGGCAACGGCCCTATACGCGTCGGCTACGTACTGGTGATAAATGGGCGAGTTCGAACTCATCGACCGGGAGGCGACCGAGAGCCCCGGCGACGAGTGGACAGACATCGATGTCGGTGATACCGAGGCCGACAAGATTGCTCGCCAGCGCGACCGCGAGTTCCAAGAGTTTCGTAAACGCATCAAGAACACCGAACAGTTCAAAGTCGAGGCCTCGGTCTTCGACGACGCCACCTTCGCTGCGCTTTACCGGCTCGTACAGGACGGCGTCGTCGCCGCCTTCGGCGGTCCGGTTTCGACGGGCAAGGAAGCGAACGTCTATCTTGCACTGGGCGGCGAACGGGCAGCAAGTGCACTCGAGACGACGGATCCCGAGGTAGCGGTCAAGGTTTACCGCATCACGGCGGCCGAGTTTGAGGACATGGAGGCCTATCTCGCTGGTGACCCCCGGTTCGAGGAACTTGGTGACACCCAGCAGATCGTCCTTGCGTGGACACAAAAGGAGTTTGCCAATCTTGAACGGGCCCGTCGGGCGGGCGTCCGCGTGCCCCAACCGCTCGGGGTTGAGCGGAACGTGCTCGTCATGGAGTTCATCGGCACGGAACACGATCGTGGTCGCCGTCTTGCGGAGGTCGACATTGAGAATCCCGAGACAGCCTACGAGGTGGTTCGTGAGTACATCCGGCGGCTCTACGCCGCTGGCCTCGTCCACGGCGACCTCTCGGAGTACAACCTGCTGGTTCACGAGGGCGAACTCGTCGTCATTGATGTCGGCCAGGCGGTGACGATCCACCATCCCAACGCCGAGGCGTTTCTCGAACGCGATTGCGAGAACGTGGCCTCGTTTTTTACCCGGCAGGGCTACGCCATTGACGGCGATACCCTCCTGTCATGGGTCAAGGCTAACGCCGATCCTGACAGGTGAGTCGATATCCACATGGCGCGTGAATACCCGCCGCTCTGATTGATCGCGGTATTGTGGGTGATTCTCCGATACGCTCCACGCCGCTTTGCCCGTTTGTCCTGCTTTGTGGGCAGCCGATAGCCTGAAAGAGTTAAACAGGTCGTTGCCGTATAGCTTGTATGCAGCACGTGACGATCCCGCAGGACCGCATTGGCGTGTTGATCGGTGAAGGCGGTGAAACGTTGCGGGAGATTGAGCGCCGTGCAGACGTGCGATTGAACGTCGACTCACAGAACGGCTCGGTTGAGATTGATCAGCAGCCGGACGCCGATCCCGTTCGCTCGCTCAAGGGCCCGGAGATCGTCCGGGCGATTGGCCGTGGCTTTGCCCCCGAGGACGCCCTCTCGTTGCTTGAGGACGAGATGATGATGTTCGACCTCGTTGATATCGATGCGGCGGCGCGAAACAAGTCCGATCTCAAGCGCAAGAAAGGGCGGCTCATCGGCGAGGACGGGCGGACCCGTGAGCTTATGGAGGAACTCACCGGCGCGAGTGTCGTTATCTACGGATCGACACTCGGCGTCATCGGCCAACCCGAGGCAGTCGATGCCGTCCGACAGGCTGCCGAGATGCTTCTCGACGGCGCCCCTCACGGTGCTGTCTACTCGTTCCTCGAGGAGAAGCGCAACGAGCTCAAACGCCAGGAACTGTCCTACCACCGCTTTCCGGAGAGCTCCTAATACCGTCACTCCTCGTCGCCGGCGGTTCTCTCGTCCCGGTTGAAGGCTAAGAACTAACCCGATTGATGTGGTAGGCTGACATCCGTGGCCGATCACCACGACGATGGCCGGGAGCGGATCGGCGACCTCGTCGACCGTCTCCAGCAGGTCCGGGCGGACGCTGAGGAGCGCGCTACCACTGCTGAGGAGGGTGTCCTTCTCGATCAACTTGAGGAGGTCAAGACCCGCCTGCTCGCCTTCGGCCGTGCACTCGGTGGCGATCCCTCGGACGTGACGGATCTGCCGTTCACCGAGGAAGCGACGCGGGATCGGATGCCCGAACCGCTGTACGTACGTCATGACCAGGAGTTGCTCAACCAGGTCACGAGCTGGCTTCTTCAGGGCCAACACGTCGGTCTGATTAGTCCCTATGGGACCGGTAAGAGCTCCTTCCGCGAGATTGTTCTGCGCGACCTCAGCGCCCACGATGGATTCATCGTGACGGCACTGCCCAACGCCAAGGACACCACCGCTCGTCAGCTCTATCAGTCGATTATCAAGGCAGCCTTTGACGCCGGTTACGAGCTCGATACTGATCAGTACTGGCAGACCCGCGATGGCATCCCCTGGGCGACTGAGGATGCCCGACAGGCGGTCTTTGACATCGCAGCGAAGCTCGATGCCAACGATACCCTGTTGTACCTGCTTGTCGATGAGATTGAGGTCCTGCCCGCCGACTTGCTTTCTCCGCTTCAGGTCGCCGGTGACGCTGGTATTCGCCTGTTCCTGACGGGCACGCCCGAGGGTCGCGAACGACTGCGCGAGCTCCGGAACACACTCGATTCTCGGCTGCGGTATTACGGAGAACCGAGGAGAAAGCCTCGCGCTTCAGCGCGGGGATGAATCCGACAACGGTGCCACAAGAGGTGTTCGAGATGTCGGTCGGATGTTTTAATTCCATGTGAGTCATAGATACCGCTATCCGAGGCGGTCTATCCGCCCACCTAATCGGACAATATCGGGAGTCCCCGATTCCGAGCGGAAGACACCCTCTTCCGTGCCAGAATCGGGGTGCAGTCAACAAAAGTAGCTCTGACTCCCATCCCGGGATAGGAGTAACGGCTGATTGGCACAGCCAGTAGCCGTCCAATGTGACGGCTGCAAACCGTAAACATCCCAACCCAGCGGTGCGGTGCCGTGGGAATCTTCGCCCTTCAGGGCGGAGAGGATGTCAAACCGATATCGCGCCGTTCTCGCCGACGGACATCGATAAGTACGTCGCCCGGTCGCTTGCCTATTTCCGGGATGAACCCTACGAGGGCCAGTCCCAGGAGCTGTTCACCCCAGGTGCGATTGAGGACATCTACGATCGGACCGACGGTGTTCCCCGAGAGGTGCGCATGGAGTGTCGAGACCTCTTCACCCGGGCCGCGTTTGTCTGGTATCGGACCGGTCAATCAATCGACCGCGTGCAGGTCACCCCGGAGTTGAAATACCAGCGGTTTGGCATGGAGCGCTAGGCGCTGCCCCGGCCGTCCTGCTCCGACAACCAAAGCTATTATATAGAATCACAATCTAACAACAACCGATTATGGCACAACAGATGGGCAATCAGCCGCTTATCGTACTTTCCGAGGAGAGCCAGCGCACCTCGGGCGAAGACGCGTATTCAATGAACATCACGGCCGGACAGGCCGTCAGCGAGGCCACCCGGACCACACTCGGTCCCAAAGGGATGGACAAGATGCTCGTCGACTCGACGGGCAGCGTTGTCGTCACCAACGACGGCGTCACCATCCTTCAGGAGATGGATATCGAGCACCCGGCGGCCAACATGATCGTTGAGGTCGCCGAGACCCAGGAGAGCGAGGTTGGCGACGGTACGACGACGTCGGTCGTCATCGCCGGTGAACTCCTGAAGAAAGCTGAGGACCAGCTTGATCAGGACATCCACGCCTCCACGCTCACGCAGGGCTACCGACGCGCCGCCGAGCGTGCCAAGGAGGCCCTTGAGAATGCCGCCATCGATGTTGACGCCGACGATACTGAGATTCTTGAGTCCATCGCCGCCACGGCGATGACCGGCAAGGGCGCCGAGAGCGCCCGCGACACGCTTGCCGATCTCGTCGTCCGCGCGGTCCGCAGCGTGGCCGACGAGGAGGGTATTGACACGGACAATGTCAAAATCGAGAACGTCGTCGGTGGCGCCATCGAGAACTCCGAACTTGTTGAGGGCGTCATCGTCGACAAGGAGCGCGTCCACGACGACATGCCGTACTTCAAGGAGGACGCCAACGTCGCCGTCCTTGACGACGCGCTTGAGGTCCGCGAGACCGAGATCGACGCCGAGGTCAACGTGACTGACCCTGACCAGCTTCAGGAGTTCCTCGATCAGGAGGAGCAACAGCTCCGGGAGATGGTCGACAACCTCGTTGAGGCCGGTGCCGACGTCGTCTTCGCACAGGACGGTATCGACGACATGGCCCAGCACTTCCTGGCCCAGGAGGGTATTCTCGCAGCCCGGCGCGTCAAGTCCGACGATTCCGAGCGCCTTGCTCGCGCGACCGGCGCCCGCGTCGTCGCCAACGTCAACGACGTCACCGCCGAGGACCTCGGTCACGCCGGCTCCGTCGCCCAGAAGGAGATTGCGGGCGACCAGCGGCTCTTCGTTGAGGATGTCGAGGAGGCCAGGTCCGTCACAATGATCCTCCGCGGTGGCACCGAGCACGTTGTCGATGAGGTCGAACGCGCCGTTGAAGACGCCATGGGCGTCGTGCGCGTCACCCTTGAGGACGGCAAGGTGCTGCCCGGTGGCGGTGCCCCCGAAGTCGAGATTGCCCAGGCACTTGAGGACTTCACTGACTCTGTCAGCGGCCGCGAGCAGATTGCCGTCGAGACCTTTGCCGAGGCACTTGATGTTATCCCGCGGACGCTCGCCGAGAATGCTGGGCTTGACCCCATTGACTCACTGGTTGAACTCCGTAGCGAGCACGACGCTGGCAACACTGCTGCCGGTCTCGATGCCTACTCCGGCGATGTCGTCGACATGGCCGAGCAGGGCGTTGTCGAGCCGCTGCGCGTGAAGACCCAGGCTATTGAATCGGCCACAGAAGCTGCCGTCATGATCCTCCGGATTGATGACGTGATCGCTGCCGGCGACCTCAAGGGTGGCAGCGGTGACGACGACGAGGACGAGGACATGCCCGGTGCCGGCGCCGGCGGTATGGGCGGTGGCATGGGTGGCATGGGCGGTGGCATGGGCGGCATGATGTAAGGCCGCTTCGGCCCGCCACTTCACTCCGATCTGTCGTATCGCGCGCTTTTTCTCAGTATCCGTGTCGAACAGTAATAGTGACAGCTGATTGTTGTTGACCGCGACGACGGTGGCTACCGTTTGACGATATGAATCGGCCGGTCAAGCGCGACCTCCGCCGCCTCCTTGACCGACTCCGCTAGCGTCGGGTGCGTGTGGATCGTGTCGGCGACCTCCTCAAGAGTAGCCTCGGTCTCGATGGCTAGGGTGATTTCTGCGATCAGCTCGGTTGCCTCGGGTCCGACGACCTGCCCTCCGATGACCCGGCCGTCCTCGTCGCCGACGATTCGGACGAAACCTTCTGGCTCGTCCTGTGCGACAGCCCGTCCGGAAGCCCGGAATGGGAACTTTCCGACAATCGGATCGATACCGGCCTCGCGGGCGTCCGCTTCGGTCATCCCGGCGACGGCGATCTCGGGGTCGGTGAATACCGCAGCCGGCACGGTTTTGTAGTCGATTGCGACATCGTGGCCAGCGATGTGCTCGGCGGCGACAATCCCTTCGCGGAACGCCTTATGAGCCAACATCGGCTCGCCGAGGACGTCTCCGATGGCGTAAATGTGTTCGACATCGGTCTGGAGATGGTCATCGACCGAGATGCGTCCCCACTCGTCGGTCTCGATGCCGGCCGCCTCTAGGTTGGCCGTCTCAGTGAGCGGATCCCGGCCGATAGCCACCATGATCTCCTCGCCAGTGTACTCGCGACGATCCTCTTCGTCATCAACGGAGGTGGCTGAGACGGTCACCGTCCCATCGTCATTTTCCCACCACTCACGGGCCTCCATGCCGAGTTCATAGGTGACGCCGTGTTCGTCACCCTTCTTTGTCACCGGCCGGACGAGATCGTCCTCATAGCCCCGGAGCCCGTTGGGCGGTCGACCAACCAGCGTGACATCGCAGCCGAGCTTGCCGAGGTATCCGGCTGTCTCGAAGCTGATGTACCCGCCGCCAATGATGACCATCGACTCCGGCAGGCTGGTCTTGTTGAGGACCTCCCGTGAGTCAAGGACGTGTTCGGAGTCGAAGGGAAATCCTGGAAGCTCCGTCGGCACCGAGCCTGTCGCGATGATCGCGTTCTCGAAGACGATTCGTTCGGTCTCCTCGCCGTCCTCGTTATAGACGGCGGCGGTGTGATCGTCAACGAACTCCGCCCGGCCGCGGACAATCTGAGCGCCGTTTCCTTTGAGAAGTTTGCTGACGCCACCGGTGACCCG
Organism: Salinarchaeum sp.; assembly: GCA_046540195.1. Taxonomy (GTDB): domain Archaea; phylum Halobacteriota; class Halobacteria; order Halobacteriales; family Salinarchaeaceae; genus CAZFMU01. The sequence goes on along the minus strand of JBKHFN010000009.1, from coordinate 7,983 downwards.
CCGCACGACGCGGTCCTTCCAGCGAGCCATCTCGTCGTATTCTACCTCCGGCTCGGCGTAGATACCCATGTGCTCACCGTTGCCGACCCGATGCACCATCGTTGAGGCCTTGATTAGTGCCTTTGAGGGGATACATCCGCGGTTGAGACAGGTACCGCCGACATCCTCCATCTCGACGACTGTCGTGTCTAGATCGAGCATCGCGGCCCGGATGCCCGCGACGTATCCGCCGGGACCGGCGCCGATCACCAGTACGTCGGTCTCGGTCGTGTCATCTGCGACCATACCCCTGCGGTCACGGTCCGGGGTCTTAAGCGACGGGGCTCAGGAAACCACTCAGTTCTCGCGGGTGACCTCGTAGCCAGCGCCACGGATTGCGTCAGTAATCCGCTCGGCGTGGCTCGCCCCGCTGGTGATCACCTGGAACACTAGGTAGGCGTCGCCAACATCAAGATCCGTCACCGCCCGCTCGTGTCGGACGTTCTGGATATCCCCCCCGGCGTCGGCGATGGCACTTGAGATGTCGGCCATCTTTCCGGGACGGTCGTCAATATGGACCCGCAGTTGGAGCAGTTGCTGGCGATCGGCAAGTGCATGGTCGATGACCGTCCGAAGCATCGACATGTCGATGTTGCCGCCACACAACAGCGGTACGACCTTCTCGTCTGTCACATCGAGCTCATCGGAGAGCAAGGCCGCTACCGAGGCGGCACCGGCCCCCTCGACCAGCTGCTTGGCGCGCTCAAGCACCACCAGGATTGCCTCCGCAAGCTCATCGTCATCGACGGTAACCACCTCGTCGACGTGCTCTTCGATCAGTCCAAGGGTCAACTCGGAGATCCCGCCGGTCGCGATGCCGTCGGCAATCGTGCTCGGCGCGTCGTGATCCACCGGGTGACCCTTCTTGAGGCTCCGTGGAACCGTCGAGGCGCCCTCGGCTTGTACTCCAACAACCCGCACGTTCGGGGCAACCGCCGAGAGGGCGGTCGCGATCCCGCTGATGAGCCCACCGCCGCCAATCGGGACGATGACCGTGTCGACATCGGGAACCTGCTCGTAGATCTCCAGCCCAAGGGTGCCCTGCCCGGCGACGATGTCCGGGTCGTCATACGCGTGTACGAAGAGGCTCTCCTCATCGGCGATTGCCTGGGCGTGGTTCATCGCCTCCTGAAAGGTGTCGCCGTGGAGTTCGACATCGGCGCCGTAACCACTAGTTGCGTCAACCTTCGCCTGTGGAGCGTCCGTTGGCATCACGATCGTCGAATCGACGCCAGACTTCGTCGCCGCCAGTGCGACGCCCTGGGCGTGGTTGCCAGCGCTCGCGGCAACCGCTTGCTCGACATTCGTCTCGCGAACCGCCCGCTGGAGTTTGTTGTAGGCACCGCGGGTCTTGAATGATCCCGTCCGCTGGAGGTGTTCCATCTTCAGGCGGACGGTCCCGCCACTCATAGCACTCAACGACCGACTCTCTTCGATTGGCGTGCGAAAGACCACTGAGTCATCGTCATGCCGCTCTCTAGCAGCCCGGATGTCAGCAATAGTCACATCCGACATAGCGGTCGGATTCGCCACACCGGATTAAAGATATTGGTATAACTGAGACGTTGGCCGGTGTCTGTCGGTACACACAACGCTTACCACGCTACGTGCCCTCTCTACAGGTATGACTGAGCGTGACGATCACTCCTTTTCGGAGGGGCAGGGCTTCGATGATCCATACGAGGGATTCGATCTGGAGCCGCCGGAACTTGACATCGATCCCGACCGGGTCGATCCAGTTGACTCGCGGGCCATCGCCGACACCCTTGATGAGCGACAGATCCCCGACGACCAGGTCGATGCCGACACCCTCGTTGATGTCGGTATCGAGTACATGCGCATCAACCGCTTCGAGCAGGCCACCGAGACACTTGAGCGCGCCGCCCGGTTTGCTGATGACGACCGACTTGCACAGGAGGCATGGGTCAACAAGGGTGCTGCCCATGGCAATCTTGAGGAGTGGGACGCCGCGATTGGCGCCTACCAGGAGGCGCTCGATGTTGCCGACGACTCCGAACACGCTGCTGTCGCCGAGACGAACCTCGCCTATGCGCTCTGGGAGTCTGCCCGGACTTCCCAGGCGCTTGATCATGCCGAACGGGCCGTCGAGATCGATCCACGGTTTGACCGTGGCTGGTACAACCGTGGGTTCTTTCTGCTTGAGCGTGGCCTCGCTGAGGAGGCACTCGAAGCCTTCGACAATGCCATTCGCCTGGGAATGCGCACGCCCGATCTCCTTGATCAGAAGGCGGCGGCACTTGAGGAACTCGGTGAATTTGACCGTGCCGAGGAGCTAGCTGACGAGGCTGAGGAGCTGCGCGCGGAGGCCGAAGCGGAGCTCATCGAGTGAGCCGGATGATTATCAACGAGCGAGACACACAGGAGGGCACCCTCGTGTCGGTGTGTGACCGGGATGTCCTCGGCGAATCCTTTGAGGACGGCCCGGTATCGATCACCGTTACCGAGGAGTTCTACGACGGGCAACGCGTCGAAGAGGAGGCCGTCGTTGAGGCACTTTCGCAGGCGCACGTGGCTAACATCGTCGGCGAGCGATCGGTTGCCCTCGCCATCGAATACGGCTTCGTCAAGGAGGAGAACGTTCTCGACATCGGTCCGACACGACACGCTCAGGTTCTGCGGCTCGAGTGAGTGCCCCGACCGAAGGAGTGTTTGTGCTTCGCACCCTGTAGCATACCAATGGGAGTACAAGACTCGGCGCCGCTTGATGTCGCCGCGATCCGCGAGGACTTCCCGATCCTCCAGCGGGAGGTCGGAGACGGACAGCAGGTCGTCTACCTTGATAACGCTGCCACGAGTCAGACCCCCGATCCCGTCGTTGAGCGGATCGCGGAGTACTATCGCCAGCAGAACGCCAACGTCCATCGCGGCATCCACCATCTCAGCCAGGAGGCGTCGATCGCCTACGAGCAAGCCCATGACCGCGTCGCTGAGTTCATCGGCGCTGACGGGCGCGAGGAGATCGTCTTTACGAAGAACACGACCGAATCCGAGAATCTGGTCGCCTATGCCTGGGGCCTGCGCGAGCTCGGGCCGGGTGATACGGTCGTCCTGACGGAGATGGAACACCACGCCTCGCTGGTCACCTGGCAACAGATCGCCAAGCGCACCGGGGCCGATGTTGCGTATATCCGGATCACCGAGGAGGGCACCCTCGACATGGATCACGCCCGTGAGGTAATCGGTCCCGATACCGCGTTGGTCTCGGCGGTACACGTCTCGAACACGCTCGGGACGGTCAATCCGGTTGAGGAGTTGGTCGCGCTCGCCCACGAACAAGACGCATTGGCGTTTATCGATGGCGCACAGGCTGCTCCCACCCGACCGGTTGACGTTGGTGCGATGGACGCCGACTTCTATGCCTTCTCAGGGCACAAGATGCTTGGTCCGACTGGCATCGGCGTCCTCTACGGTAAGGAACACGTCCTTGACGCGATGGAACCGTATCTTTACGGTGGCGAGATGATCGAGAAGGTCACCTTCGAGGAGTCTCGCTGGAACGCCCTCCCCTGGAAGTTCGAGGCCGGCACGCCCCCTATCGCCGAGGGGGTTGCGCTTGATGCCGCCATTGACTACCTCGACCGGTATGGAATGGACCGCGTTCGCGAGTATGAGGAGTTCCTTACTGAGTACGCCTACGACCGCCTTACGCGGATGGAGGATGTCGAGGTCTACGGGCCGCCTGCTGGACAGGACCGCCGTGGTGGGCTGGTAGCGTTTAACCTCGACAGCGTCCACGCCCACGATCTCGCTTCAATAATGAACGAGTATGCCGTCGCGATCCGAGCGGGCGACCACTGCACGCAGCCGCTTCATGACAAACTCGGCGTCGCGGCTTCAGCGCGGGCTTCGTTTTATATTTATAACACGCGCGAGGAGGTTGACGCTCTGATTGACGCCATTGAGGGCGCTCGTGACCTCTTCGCCTGAGGCCACTCGCCGTGCTCGTAGCTGGCGCGAACGGTCGCCGATGGGTCGTTAGGAAGCGTCGTGGATGTAGCCCTGTTCGCGGATTGTCTCCGCCTCAGCCTGCTCGTATCGCCAGGTGATATCGGCCTTTTCGTCTTGCCACTCCCAGGGCTCGACTAGCACGATATCGCCCTCGCGGATCCAGATACGCTTTTGCATCTTGCCCGGAATCCGGGCGGTCCGTTCCACGCCGTCGGCGCACCGAACGGTCACCCGGTTGGCCCCGAGCATGTTGGTGACCTCGGCGAAGACCTCGTCGTCGTCCGGCATCCGGATGTCCGATACGTCGGTGGAGTCCTCCTCGGCCATATCCGCATGTCCGCGCGGACGCGGTAAAAAGCCCCGGACCGCTCTCGACCATCCTGTCTTGTCGGGTCTACAGGCGGGGCAGGCCGAGTGCTTCGGGGCTTAACCTTGAGACAGGATACTCCAGCCTTCCCCCAAGCGATTCACTGGGCCCGTATCTGAGCCAACGGAACGGTCTTGTGTCGATCAGCACGAGCTTGAACCGTCTCAAGGGTCGGCGGATCAAAGGGAGCCTCGATCGGATCGGTGTCGACCGGCGTCCCGTTGTACCGTTCGACGGCGAACCGCAGTTGGGGCTCCTGTTCGAATGTCTGGGCTCGAAGCAGCGTGTTGGCGCGTGCTTCGACTTTGGCGATCCGCTCGGGAATCATCGATGTCGAGACGCAGATCAGCGTGCTCGTGTGTGTCGAATGCATCACATCTGTCGCTCGCTCAAGGACTTCCCTCCAGTGAGTGGGCGAGACAAGCGGCAGATTAAGCGCCGTCATGAACAGAAGTGTTCCTGGACCGTCACCGTTGACCCGCTCGCGTGCCGCTTCGAGCGCCCTCGGCCAGGTCTCGGGATCAACGAGATTCGCCCGCAGCCCGTCCGGCGTTGACTCAATGCCGTCAACGTCCGGGTCGAACGCGATGAACGCGATCTGCTCGTCGTAGTCGCCGAGCGTACAGCCATAGAGATCCGCTGCACTCTCGGCGATGAACGCTGGATCAGGAAACTGCAGTGGCGCAGCAATAACATTCCCACCAGCGCGAAGCCACGAGGAGACAACTCCGAGCGCGAGTAACGGCTTGCCGGCCTCCCCCGGCCCTGAGATGACCGCTGCCGAGGGGACTGGCAGTCCCTCAGGTATTGCTGCATCGAGCCAGTCGATGTCGATCTCAAACCGCGTCATCGGTCTTTTCTGTCCCATCGTCCGGTCAGGAGTACCCGCTCACGATACATGATCTAGGTCGGCCTAGATCCAAGCGACAGCAAAAGCCCGTCGGACCCGGTCTTCTGGGACTCGCTTTCTGCGAAGAGAGTGTCCGGCCGCTGACGCAACGAGCATGTCACGACCCGCGCTCTTGCACGCGGTACTCGCTGATGAGTTGGTCGACCATCTCGGCGGTCTGTTCGCGTTTACGCTCTTCGGCACGATCCTTCCAGTCCTCGATAACCGCTTCGACGTCCGACTCCCTGGCTACGGCAAGTTCGTCGACCTCCTGCATGGCAACCTCCTCTGCCGGTCCGACGGGAATGTCGGCCTCAAAGAGCACACGATCGGCCACCTCCGAGAGCTGGCCGCCATCTCGGAGGACCACCCGAGGATTGACATCGACCAGTAACTCCGCGGTCGACCGGCCGGCGCCGGAGGCATCCCGGAGATAAATCACGTCGTCGGCTGCCAGCCCGTACTGCTCGTCGGCCTCGTGAATCGCTGTCTTAGTAAACTCATCAATCGGCTTTACCGGGACGAGGCCCTGTTTTTCCTCGGCGACATCGCTAAAGTTCGAGTGATCGAGCCGCCAGAGCGCCTTCAGCCGCTTGAGTTTGTCTTCGAGTTCCTCATTGCGCTCCTCCTCGCGTTCGAGATCGCGTTCGAGCGCCTGTGCCCGCCGCCGCAGACGCGTCACTTCCTGACGCTTACGGGCCTCACGGCGTTCCTCACGACGGGCCGTTGAGAGCTCAGACTCAAGTTCCTCGATCCGCGTGTCCTTCTCCTCGATTGTCGCCTCAAGCTCCTCAACGTGGGACTGCAGCCGGTCAACCTGGCGTTCGAGGTCACGAATCCGCTGTTCCTCTTCGGTCAACTCCCGTGGTTCGTGTTCGACTGCGGCGTCCTCTTCGGTGTCTTCCTCCTCAAGATCCCGGAGGACCGCCTCGACCGACAGTTCTTCTGCAAGCACCCGTGCGATGACCTCTCCGCGGTCAAACTTTGGGGGGACCTTCCGGGTGATTCGCTCGAACTGGTCGGCGTGATCGTCGTACGCCGAGACCGCTGCAGCGACGGCATCGCGCTCGTGGTCGTTCTCAAAGGCATGATCGGGTGCCCGGTGTTTCTTCTCGTCGACCGGAATGTCCGATGGAGGGGTCCAGCCGGCCGCATCGAATGTCCGCCGGAACTGCTCGACGGTCTCTGGCATCGGTGTGACATCAGCCGCGACCAACAGCGGTTGTCCCCGGTCGATGAGCCACTCGGTGATCTCGGATGTGTCTGCTGTTCGGGTCGACAGCACATCGAGCACGCTCCCATCAAGCCCAACCACGGCGGCTGCGGTCGTCGTCCCGGGGTCGATCCCGACGATGACGTGATCCCGCCGTTCGGCCAACGACTGGAACTCGATGCCGTCGCGCTGTTCGCGGTTGATCTCGACGCGTACGTCACCCGAACGGGCCGCGGAAACGGGGATCTCCTCTGGCGTTGCTGACACGGTGAACAACGCCTGTGAGAACCCGCCGTACTTCTCGGTCACCTCGCGGTCATACTCAAGTCCGGCGTCGTCAAGCTCGGACTCAACTTCGCGTGACCGACGTTTGACTGCTCCGTGGATGCGCCGTGTGTATCGGTCCTCGCTGAATCCACCGGACCCAGGCGAGCGCCCGCGTGCGACCTTGACTTCTGTTGTGTTGGTGAATGCCGAGACAACGTATCCGACGTTTTGGGTGGCAAGTCGCGCGGCCGCTTCGGCCTCCTGCATCGGATCGCTCCCGTATGGCACGTCGTACCGGTTAGCCACTCGAGACAGTGGCTCGGGACGCTCGGCACCGGTCACCTGCACCAGTCGTGTACCGTCAGGTAACGACCGGAGAAAGCCAACGAGCGCATCTGAGTCGCTGGCGAGTTCGTAGGCGTTATCGGTCGCGATCAGTGTCGGCTCTTCACGTTCGATCCGACGCCGGAGCTTCCGATACGAGACGACATCGCGGTCGATGCTCTCGCCGTTGATGACGACCAGCGCGAATGACGGCGCGCTGCCACGGATATCGCCGCTCTGGATGTCGACGCCGAAAACGACCGAGTCGAGCGCGTCCGTGCGTGCCTGCACACGCTGTTGTACGGGTGCATCAGATAAATACCCCATGCCGCGCTCCAGCGAACCCAGGCCGCCTGTTCTGGGATCAAGCGCACTTGCCGGGTACTGTGTGGCTCCCTCGCCTATCCTCCCGAGTGTTGCTCACGGAAACGGCACGTCGATTGTGTTGCCGTCCTCGGGCGTGAGCACCTCACCATCGAACGGCTCACGCGCCTCCCGCCTCTGTGCGTCAAGCGGTCCGGCGTACCGTGAGGAGATGTGTACGAGTGCGAGCCGTCGGGCGTTCGCGAGAGCCGCTACCCGCCCTGCCTGTCGGGCCGTTGAGTGTCCCGTTTTGGCGGCCCGTTCGGTACAGTCGTCCGCAAAGGTGCCATCGTGGATCAGCAGATCAGCTTCCGACGCCATCTCGACAGTCCGGTCGTTCGGCCGAGTGTCGCCGGTATAGACTACCCGACGTCCTGGTCGAGGCGGACCAACGACCTGCTTGGGATCGATCACCCGCCCGTCTTCGAGCTCGACAGCCTTGCCATCGTGTAGTTGCGAGAACTTCGGACCGACGGGAACGCCTAGCTCCTCTGCCCGCTCGCGGTCGAATCGGCCCTTGCGGTCGTCTTCGATCAGGGCGTAGCCGACGGC